>NZ_BAAALF010000003.1:0-119836 GCF_039528135.1 Kitasatospora nipponensis
ACGTCGCGCTGACCTTCGACGACGGCCCGTCCCCCGCGACCACCGCCCTGCTGGACGACCTCGCCGCCGCCCGGGTGAAGGCGACCTTCTTCGTGGTCGGCGACCAGGCCCGCTGGTTCCCCGACCAGCTGCGGCGCGAGGTCGCCGAGGGTCACGTGATCGGCAACCACACCCTCAGCCACCCCTACCTGGGGACCTCCACGCCCGACCAGGTGCACGACCAACTCCTGGGCGGCGAGGACGAGATCGCCGCGGTCACCGGCACCCGGCCGGTCCTGGTCCGGCCCCCGTACGGCTCCTTCGGCGCGGCGGTGCGCTCCTTCGGCCACCCGCTGGTCCTGTGGGACGTCGACAGCCGGGACTGGCAGCACCACGACCCGGCCCAGGTGCTCAGCCGCGCGGCGGCCGGCCTGCGGGCGGGCTCGATCCTGCTGATGCACGACACCGAGAACCAGGTCTCCACCCTCTCCGCCGTCCCGGAGCTGATCCGCACCCTGCGCGCGGCCGGGTACACCCTGGTCACGGTGCCCGAGCTGTTCGCCCCCGGCACCCTGGCGCCCGGTGGCGCCTACCGCAACCGGGACTCCGCCACCCGACCCGCCGAGCACCCGCAGCCCTGGGACGAGGCGCCGGCGAGCAGCACCCGGGACACCGCCACCGCGGTCGCCGGCACCGCGCTGTGGGAGTACGCCACCGGCGCCGCGAGCGGTCCGGCGCAGGCGGAGCGGGTGGAGGACGGGTTGCGCCCCGGCGAGTGCCGCAACACCCGCCCGCCGCGGGACGACGCCACCGACACCCCCGCCTACGCCCTGCGCAACCTCACCGGCCACCGGATCGAGATGCACGACCGCGCCGACTGCGGTCGCCGCAGCGCCGTCGTGGCGCCCGGCGAGGAGCAGTACGGAGACCTGCGCAGCTTCCGCGTCCTGCCCTAGCCTTTTTCCCGAAGAAGGTCCGGCAGGGACGTCGAAATCCCGGCGGCTGCTTCTACCTGTCCGTGAAAGCCCCCGAACCGGGGACCCAGAGCCCGAGGAGCAGGCCATGAAGTACATGCTGCTGATGCAGTTCAGCGCGACCGGCACCGACTTCGCCCCGATCACCGAGTGGACGCCGCAGGAGATCCAGGCGCACATCCGGTTCATGAAGGACACCAACACCGAACTGGCCGCCGCCGGTGAACTGGTCGACGCCCAGGGGCTGGCGATGCCGGCCACCGCGAAGATCGTCCGCTCGCACGCCGGCGGGGCGCCGCTGATCACCGAGGGTCCCTTCGCGGAGACCAAGGAGTTCCTGGCCGGCTGGTGGATCGTCGACTGCGAGAGCCCCGAGCGGGCGGTCGAGATCGCCACCCGGGTCTCGGCGGCGCCCGGCCCCAAGGGCGCCCCGCTGAACATGCCGATCGAGGTGCGCGAGGTGATGTCCGCCCCGCCCACCGAGCTGTGACCGGTGCCCACCGACCCCGAGCAGCCGCTCGACGACCTGCTGCGCACCCTCGCGCCGCAGGTCGTCGGGCTGCTCACCCGGCGCCACGGTGACTTCGACGCGGCCGAGGACGCCGTCCAGGAGGCGCTGCTCGCCGCCGCCCTGCAGTGGCCCAGGGAGGGCCGGCCCGACAACCCGCGCGGCTGGCTGATCCAGGTCGCCACCCGCCGGATGATCGAGCAGATCCGCGGCGAGCAGGCCCGGCGCGGACGGGAGGAGCGGGCCGCCCGGCACCTGCCCGCGGACCGCCGCAGCGCACCGGCGGCCGACGAGCCGGACCCGGCCGGGCAGGACGACACGCTGACCCTGCTCTTCCTCTGCTGCCACCCCTGCCTCTCCCCCGCCTCGGCGGTCGCGCTCACCCTGCGCTCGGTCGGCGGCCTGACCACCACCGAGATCGCCCGGGCCTTCCTGGTGCCGGAGGCGACCATGGGCCAGCGGATCAGCCGGGCCAAGCAGCGGATCAAGGCCTCCGGCCTGCCCTTTCGGATGCCGGCCGACGACGAGTGGGCGAGCCGGCTCGACGCGGTGCTGCACGTCCTCTACCTGATCTTCAACGAGGGTTACAGCGCCGCCGTCGGGGCGCGGCTGCAGCGGGTCGAGCTCTCCCACGAGGCGATCCGGCTGGCCCGGGCGGTGCACGCGCTGCTGCCCGACGACAGCGAGGTCACCGGACTGCTGGCGCTGATGCTGCTGAGCCACGCCCGGAGCCCGGCGCGGACCGGCCCGCACGGCGAGCTGGTCCCGCTGGCCGACCAGGACCGGACCCGGTGGGACGGCGCGGCGATCGCCGAGGGGGTGGCGCTGGTCACCGCCGCGCTGCCCCGCGGACCGGTCGGTCCCTACCAGGTGCAGGCCGCCATCGCCGCCGTGCACGACGAGGCGCCGAGGGCCGAGCAGACCGACTGGCCGCAGATCCTCGCCCTGTACGGGGTGCTGGAACACCTCGCGGCCGGCCCCGTCGTCGCCCTCAACCGCGCCGTGGCCGCGTCCATGGTGCACGGTCCGGCCGCCGGGCTGGAGATCCTCGCCGCGCTGGAGGCCGACGGCCGGCTGGCCGGTCACCACCGGGTGCACGTGGTCCGGGCCCACCTGCTGGAGCTCGCCGGCGACCGGGCGGGCGCCGTGCGCAGCCTGCGGGCGGCGGCGGAGCGCACCACCAGCCTGCCGGAGCGCCACTACCTCACGCTGCGCGCAGCGGAGTTGGGCGCGGCGGAGTTGGGCGCGGCGGAGTTGGGCGCGGCGGAGCCGGGTGCGACGGTGCCGGGCGCCTCGCCGGACGGGGGGCCTACGGCCGGTTGAGGTTGAGCGTGCGCGAGAAGTCGTCGCGGCTCTGGGCGGTGCCGCTGCACACGTCGGAGAAGGTGCCCTCGAGCGTGCAGGGCCGGTCCCGGCCCAGCGACCAGAAGGCGAGCAGCCGGATGCCCTTCGCCTTGGCGAAGGCGGCCAGGTCGGCGGCGTCGGCGGTGGTGAAGACCTCGTTGACGGCGTCGTTGACGCCGATCATCACCGTGTTCCCCTCCATCGCCCAGAGCTGGTCGGAGGTGCGGTCCGGCCAGAGCCGGCCGAGCTGGCCGTGCGCGCCGTTCGCCGCACTGATCGCGGCGTCGCCCATGTCGAGGTCGGGGCCGTAGTCCATCGTCATGAGGTTGACCACGTCGACGTCGAGCCGGTGCTGGCGGGCGTTGGTCAGCACCGCGAGCGCGTTGGCGGACAGCCCCCAGGGGTTGACCGGCAGCGTGTACTGCACGGCGAGCTCGTGCCCGGCCGCCGCGTACTCCCGCTGCAGCTCGGCGAGCGCCTGGTTGCGGCGGTCCACGGAGTGCTCGTCGTCCAGGGCGGCGCCCTCGATGTCGAAGTCGATCCTGGTCAGGCCGAAGGTCTCCACCACCTGCCGGTAGGCGGCCTTCAGTGACTCCACCGTGCCGCAGGCCAGGGCCAGTTCGCGCCCGGCACTGCCGCCGAAGGAGACCGCCACGTCACCGCCGGCCGCCCGCAGCTCGCCGACGGCCGCGAGCCACTCCGGATCCCGCAGCGCGATCGTGCCGTCGAAGGCGCCGGTGCAGCCGCCGTCGCTGATCACGAAGGCGAGGGTGAAGTAGCGCAGGCCCGCGGCCTCGCGGGCCCGTGCCAGCGCCGACGGCGAGCCCCAGGTCTCCACGTACGGTGCGGTGAAGTGGGCCGGGAAGCCGGAGTGCGGGGCGGCGGCGGCCGGGGGCGGTGCCGGTGCCGGCTTCGGCATCAGGGCCGGGCCCAGGCCCGGCAGCGGCATGCTGTGCACCCGCGACGACCGGGCGGGGGCGGCGAGGGCGGCCCGGCCGGCGAGCGGCACCGGCGCACCGGGCCGGCTGACGGGCCGGGCGGCGGACCGGGTGACGGCCGCGACGGCGGGCGGGTGGACCGGCCCCGTGAACGGCAGGGCGGCGGTCAGGCTGAGCGGCATGAGCAGGGCGCTCAGGTGAAGGAGGCTGGGCACGACGTCTCTCCTGATCGGACCTGGGCCTGGGCCCTGTCGCAGGTCGGGCCTCCTCACGATCTCCCACCGGGGCGCCGCGGCGGCGCAGGCGGCGGCGCGCATTCGAGCGTACTTGTCAGAAAATACGCCGGATCAGTGTCGGTGACTCCGCGTCACGAGGGCTCCGCCCGGAAGGTTTGCTCGGCCAGCACGGGTGCGAGCAGGGCCTCGACGTCGTCGGCCGACAGCGCCCGCAGCGCCCGGGCGGCCAGCCGGCCCTGCCGGTCGATCACCAGCGTGCACGGCAGGCTCTGCGGGTTGAGGCTCCCCTTGGGGAACCTGAGCACCTGGCTGCCGTCCGGGTCGTAGAGGCTCGGGTAGGTCAGCCCGTGCGTCTGCTCGAAGCGGCGCGCGTTGACGGCTTCGGGCTCCGCCGTGTTGATGCCGACGAACTGGACGCCCTGCCCCTGGTGCCGGCGGAAGACCTCCTCCAGGCCGGCGGCCTCGGCGCGGCAGCCCGAGCACCAGGAACTCCAGACGTTCACCACGACGACCTGGCCGCGGAAGTCGGCCAGCGCGAGGGGCCGGTCCTGAAGGTCCTTGCCGCTCACCGCCGGAGCCGGCCGGCGCACGTCCAGCGGCACCGTGTCGAGGCCGGACCGCCCCGCGACGAAGCCACCCCCGCCGCCGGCCCCGGAGGCGGCCGCCTCGCAGCCGGCGAGCGCCGGCCCCAGGACGAGCGCGAGCGCGAGGGCCGATGCGGCGAGCGGAGCCGGCGGACGGAGGCGGTACGAACCAGGCATGGGCCGAGCTTCGCACAGGATGTGAGGAGGGATCAGAACCGGGTCCCCGCCGCGGGGGAGGCCCGGCGGCCGCCCTCGTCCACGGGCAGGAGCGGCCCTCGGCCCCCGCGCCGATGTGCCGGCCCGGGGCCCGCTGGAACAGTCGGACCCGGCCGCACGTCCCCGCTCCGCCAGGAAAGGCAGAGACCCATGACCGCTCGTTCCGTCCTTCGCCGGCTGCACGGCCGCACCGCGCCCGGCGCGCCCCGCTGGGCCGTCCGGACCGCGTACGCCGTCACCCTGACCACGCTGCCCTCCTGCGTCTGGCGGATCGCGGCCGTCTGCTGCGGGGCGCCGCTGATGCGGCTCCCCGCCACGCCGCAGCAAGGCCACGGCCCGGTCCTGGTCACCGGCACCTGGTACATCTACGCGATCTGCCTGGTCAGCGAGGCGCTGGCCTACCTCGCGGTCGGGCTGGTCGCCGACTGGGGCGAGGTGTGGCCGCGCTGGATCCCCCGGCTGGGCGGGCGCCGGGTGCCGGTGCCCGCGGCCGTCGTCCCGGCGGCCCTGGGCGCCACCGTGCTGACCCTGTTCACCTGGTACACCTTCCTGATGTTCGCCCTGGGCCGGATGATCAACGGCGCCCGGGGCTCGTTCCTGCACCTGGACGGATGGCAGACGGTCGCCTTCGTCGCGGCGTACGGGCCACTGCTGGCCTGGGGACCGCTGCTGGGCCTGCTGACCGTGCACTACCACCGGCGCCGGCGACCGGCGACCCGACGCACGGTCAGTCCCGCGGCCCTGCCGACGCGTCGAGCAGTGCCAGCTCCTCCCCGGTGAGCCGCAGCGCGCCGGCGGCCACGTTCTCCTCCAGGTGGTCCGGGTCGCCGGTGCCGGGGATGGCCAGCACGTGCGGGCCCTGCTGCAGCGTCCAGGCGAGCCTGACCTGGGCGGGCGAGGCGCCGTGCGCCCGCGCGACCGCGTGCACCTGCTCGGACTCGACCCCGGTCACCCCCTCCTCGGCGCCCTCGCCGGCGATCGCGAAGAACGGCACGAACGCCACGCCCTGCTCCCCGCACGCGCGCAGCAGCTCGGCGTGCCGGCGCGCCTCGATCCCGAACCGGTTCTGCACGCAGACCACCGGGGCGATCGCCTGCGCCTGGGCGAGGTGGTCGGCCCGCGCGTTGGACAGGCCCAGCTGGCGGATCAGCCCGGCGTCGCGCAGCTCGGCCAGCGCGCCGAACTCCTCGGCGATCGAGTCGGCGCCGATGATCCGCAGGTTCACCAGGTCGAGGTGGTCGCGGCCCAGCTGGCGCAGGTTCTCCTCGACCTGGCCGCGCAGCTGCTCGGGGCGGGCCCAGGGCAGCCACTGCCCCGACGGGTCCCGGCCCGGGCCGACCTTCGTGGCGATCACCAGGTCGTCGGGGTAGGGGCCCAGCGCCCGGTTGATCAGCTCGTTGGCCGAGCGCAGCGAGGAGAAGTAGAAGGCGGCGGTGTCGATGTGGTTGACGCCGAGCTCGACGGCCCGCCGCAGCACGGCGATCGACCGCTCGCGGTTGCTCGGCGTGCCGAGGTCGAAGGCCGCACTGCCCGTCAGGCGCATCGCGCCGAAGCCGATCCGGTTGACCGTCAGGTCGCCGAGCGTCCAGGTACCGGCGGCCTGCGCGGCGGCGGTCGTTGCGTGCATGCTGAATCCTCCCGTGGGGGTGGTGCCCACCCGTTCGACGTCGGAGTATGCCCGCACGCCGCCCGCCCGCAGAAGGCGTGCGGGAAGCGGTGATCATCACAGCGGAATCGGGAACAGCCGGCCGGCCCGCGGAGTTGGTCCTGGTACCGGGCGAGCGGGAATCGGGCCGCATCCGGGCTGGGCGGCTCCCCTCACTCCCGGGTCCCGGGCCAGTCCAGGACGAGCTGCTGACGGCGCGGCAGCCGGCTGACGATCAGGTCGTAGGAGTCCTCGACCATCTCCCGCAGCAGGGTGTCCGGCACCGTCCCGTCGATGGTCACCGTGTTCCAGTGCCGCTTGTTGAGGTGCCAGCCGCCGGTGATCGCCGGGTGCGCCGCCCGCAGCCGCACGGCCGTCTCCGGGTCGCACTTGAGGCTCACCTTGAACGGCTCGGCGTCCAGCGCGCTCAGCGCGAAGATCTTCCCGCCGACCTTGAAGACCGAGGTCTCCGGACCGAACGGGAAGGTCTCCTCGGCACCGTTGAGAGCGAGCAGGAGGGTTCTGAGTGCGGCGGGCTTCATCGTCATGGGTCCAGTCTGCCGCGCGGTCTCCTGTCCGCCGTCGCGGTCTCCTACGCTCTGAGCCATGGATGCAGTGGACCGCGGGTGGCACGACTACCGGCGCGAGATGTTCGGCGACCCGTACCTGGTCTGGCACGAGGGCGCGGACTTCACCGCGCTGCTGGCCACCACCGGCGCCGAGCGGGAGCGGGCCGCCCGGATGCTGCTGGTGGGGCTGGACGCCCAGGACGCGCTGGCCGCGCAGGGCCTGCGGGAGCTGCGGCTGGTGGCGGCGGCCCCCGAGCTGCGGGCGGCGACGGCCGCCGGGCGGGAGCCGGAGCTGCGGGTGCGCGCGGCGCAGGCGCTGTACGCGCTGACCGGCGAGGCGGGCTGGTCGCGGGTGGTGGCCGCGGTGCTCGACTCGCCGGCGCCGTGGGGGGCGCGGGTCAGCGCGGCCCACGTCCTGCGGGAGTTCGCGCCGACCCCGGAGCTGGTCGACCGCCTGGCCGCGGCGGTCCGGGACCCGGAGTACCTGGTGCGCTACCACGCGGCCGAGACCCTGCTCGGGTACGCCGGGCGCCGGCCCGACCTCGCGCACCACCGGCGGTGGTTCCCCCGGCTGGCCGCACCGGGCGGACAGGCGCCGCCGAGCGAGCAGGACGTCGCCGGCTGGCACGCGATCGCCGCCGAACTGGCCGCCGCCGCGGAGTCGGCCACCGCCGCGGCACCCGCCGACCCGCCGGCGCCCGCCGCTCCCGCGGGGCCATGATGGGGATCATGCACCAGGACCCGCGGGAGGGTCGGCTCAGCCGGATCCAGAGCTACATCCCCTACGTCGGCCTCGCCGTCTCGCTCGTCCTCACGCTGCTGACCGGCCCCTGGCCCGGCGGCTACCCGGCGTTGCTGGGCCTGACCACGCTCGCCGCGCTCTGGCAGTACCTGATGTACGTGCCCAGCGCCGAGGGCGAGCGCCGGCGCACCAAGGCGGTGGTCTTCTACGCCGGACTGCTGGTGCTGATCGGGCTGTTGGTCTGCCTGAGCCCGATGTTCGGGTTCTTCGCCTTCACCGGCTACCTGCACGTCGGGGTGCTGCCGCGCAGGTTGTGGTCGCCGGCGATCGTGGTCACCGCCGCGCTGATGGCCACCACCCAGGTCGGCGGGGTGTGGAGCCTGACCGGCGGCCTGCTGGCGGTCTACTGCGGTCTGGTGCTGGTCAACATCGTGGTCGCCGGCGCGGTCACCTACCAGAGTGTCGAGGAGGACCGCCGCAGCCGCCAACGAGCCCTGGACATCGACGAGTTGGCGCTGGCCAACCAGCGGTTGCGGGAGAGCATGGCGGAGAACGCCGGCCTGCACGCGCAGTTGGTCGCACAGGCCCGCGAGGCGGGCGTGCTGGACGAGCGGCAGCGGATGGCCGGCGAGATCCACGACACCATCGCCCAGGGCCTGACCGGCATCGTCACCCAGCTGGAGGCCGCCGAGCGCTTCGACGACGACCCCGAACGCCGCGCCCGGCACCGCGAGTCGGCCCGCCGGCTGGCCCGCGAGAGCCTCGCCGAGGCCCGCCGCTCGGTGCAGGCGCTGCGGCCCGGACCGCTGGAGCAGGCCCATCTGCCCGAGGCGGTCGCCGACCTGGCCGAGCGGTGGACGCAGACCTCGGGCGTCCCGGTGCGCGTCGAGGTCAGCGGCAGCCCGGTACCGCTCGCCCCGGTGCTGGAGGTGGTGCTCTTCCGGGCGGCCCAGGAGGGGCTGGCCAACATCGCCAAGCACGCCGGCGCCTCCCGGGTCGGGCTGACCCTGACGTACACCCACGAGGTGGTGCTGCTCGACGTGCTGGACGACGGCGCCGGCTTCGACGCCGGTCCCGCGCCCGACGAGGCGGCGGCACCCGACACGGCCGGTCCGAGCGGGATGCCCGTCCCGCTCGGCGCACCCGGCGCACCTGTCACGCCCGTCCCGCTCGGCGCACCCCGCGACCAAGGGAGCCCGGCCGGCCGCGCGGCGGGCCACGAGAGCTACGGCCTGACCGCGATGCGCCAACGGCTGCGCCAGGTCGGCGGGAGGCTCACGATCGAGAGCAGCCCCGGCGAGGGCACCGCGATCAGCGCCCAGGTGCCCTCCCTGCCGCTCCGGCCGCCGGCCGCCGCGGTGCAGAATGGCGTGTGACCATACGCCTGTTGATCGTCGACGACCACCCCATCGTGCGCGACGGCCTGCGCGGAGTCTTCGAGGGGGACCCGGACTTCGAGGTCGTCGGGGAGGCCGCCGACGGCGCGCAGGGCGTCGAGCGGGCGCTGGCGCTGGCCCCGGACGTCGTCCTGATGGACCTGCGGATGCCCGGCACCGGCGGCGTCGAGGCCATCCGCCGGCTGCGCGAACGCGCCCCGCAGGTCCGGGTCCTGGTGCTGACCACCTACGACAGCGACGCCGACGTGCTGCCCGCCGTGGAGGCCGGCGCGACCGGCTACCTGCTCAAGGACGCCCCGCGCGACGAGCTGGTGCGCGCCGTGCGGGCCGCCCACCAGGGGCAGGCGGTGCTCGCGCCGACCGTCGCCCAGAAGCTGCTGGGCCACGTCCGCGCCCCCGCGCCGGCCCCCTGCGAGCTGCTGACGGACCGTGAGCTGGAGGTGCTGCGGCTGGTCGCCGCAGGCACCACCAACCGGGAGGCGGCCAGGCAGCTGTTCATCAGCGAGGCCACCGTCAAGACCCACCTGCTGCACCTGTACGGCAAGCTCGGCGTGCGCGAACGCGCGGCGGCGGTCGCCGCGGCCTACGAGCGCGGCCTGCTCGGCGGCTGACCGCCCCCGGCCACCGGTCGCAGACCGCCCCCGGCCACCCCGGCCGGCGCCGCGCTCACACCCGGCCCCGGCGCGGCCCGCGGTGGCGGCCCAGCAGGCTCAGGCCGCCCGACACGGTGGCCGACAGCCCGATCGCCACGAAGCCCACCGGGAGCACCAGCTCCCCCATCCCGAGCTGCTGCGGGAACACCGCGTGCCCCGGCCTGGCCGCGCTGTAGAGGACCACCACCCGGTCACCGTCGCGCAGTCGCCCGGGCGCGCTGCCCGGCCGGTCGATCACCACCTCGTCGGGCCCGCCGTCGCCCGCCAGGCTGACCCGCATCCGGGAGGGGTCCTGCAGCAGCTCGGGTTTGACGTACTCGGCGTCGGTGATCACCGCAGGGACCCGCGCCGCGCCGCGGAAGTCCCGCCACAGCACGACGTGGTGCAGCACGAAGGCCAGGCCCAGCGCGGCGAGCAGCGGGCCGACCACGAGGGCGACCAGCAGCCGGCGGCTCCCCAGCGGGGAGCGCGTCGCCGAGGACCGCAGCGGTGGGACGTCGGTCCAGCCCTCCACCGTCACCAGATCGTGCGGCATCCCCACCGAAGCCCCCCTCAGTGCTCGTTCGAACGTACCGGCACGGCCGGGGACCCGACGCTAGCAGCTCTCCCATCCGGGGCCCAGCCCCGTCCGAGGGTTTCGCTGCCGCCAAAAAGTGATATCACTATGCTAGGTTCGTGCCTGCGATCAACCAGAGGAGAGGAGCCGGCCCGATGGCCGCTCAGCAGACCCCCGACAGCACCCCGCCCGTCCCCGCCCTGCCCGGCATCGTCGAGATGCCCGCGCCCAAGGTCACCGAACGGCTGATCACCGGCACCGCCGGCCTGCCGATGCTCGGCCTCGGGCTGTTCTCCCTGCTGGCCGGCGCGGGAGTGACCATCACCGGCATCGCCCGGCAGGCCGACGAGGTGACCCCGCTGGGCACCACGCTGGTGGTCCTCGGCCCGCTGCTCGCCCTGACCGCCCTGATCCTGCTGCGCGGCCTGACCGCGGTGGCCCCGGGCCAGGCACGGGTGGTGCAGCTGCTCGGCCGCTACCGCGGCACGATCCGCGCGGACGGCCTGACCTGGGTCAACCCGTTCACCTCGCGCCGGCGGATCTCCACCCGGATCCGCAACCACGAGACCGAGACCGCCAAGGTCAACGACGCCGACGGCAACCCGATCCAGATGGCGGCGGTCGTCGTCTGGCAGGTCGAGGACACCGCGAAGGCCCTCTTCGAGGTGGACGACTTCGTGGAGTTCGTCGCCATCCAGACCGAGACCGCGGTGCGGCACATCGCCAACAGCTACCCCTACGACGCCCACCAGCCGGGGCAGTTGTCGCTGCGCGACAGCGCCGACGAGATCACCCGCACGCTCTCCGCCGAGATCGCCGCCCGGGTCGCCTCGGCGGGCGTCAAGGTGGTCGAGTCGCGGATCACCCGCCTCGCCTACGCCCCCGAGGTCGCCCAGGTGATGCTCCAGCGCCAGCAGGCGGGGGCCGTGGTGGCCGCGCGCCGGTTGATCGTGGAGGGCGCGGTCGGCATGGTGGAACTCGCCCTGGACCGACTCTCCGAGCGCCAGCTCGTCGAGCTCGACGAGGAGCGCAAGGCCGCCATGGTCAGCAACCTCCTGGTCGTGCTCTGCGGCGACCGGGGCACCCAGCCGGTGGTCAACACCGGTTCCCTGTACCAGTAGGAGACCACGCGTGCCGACGGAGCGGAAGAAGATCCTGCTACGCCTGGACCCGGCCGTCCACGACGCGCTGGCGCGCTGGGCCGCGGACGAACTGCGCAGCACCAACGCGCAGATCGAGTTCCTGCTCCGCCGCGCGCTGGCCGACGGCGGCCGGATGCCCGGCGGCGTGGCCAAACAGCCCCGCCGCGGGCGCCCACCCAAGGACCAATCCCCTGATGATTCGCCAGAGTTGTGAGGTAAGCACGCCATGGACCTGCCCGCCGCCCTGCCCGGACGACTCTTCCTGCTCGCCTTCGACCCGGCCCGCGGCCGGCTGACCGACCGCCGCAACCTCGAACTGCTGCTGCGCGCCGCGGCCCTGACCGACCTGCTCCAGCGCGGGCTGCTCGAGGACGTCAACGGCCGCCCGACCGCCGTCGGTTCGCCGCCCGCCGGGCTCGACCCGGTGCTCGCCGGAATCCTCCAGCAGATCACCGAGAGCCGCGCCCGCTCCTGGAAGAGCTGGATCGGGGCCCGCCGCCGCACCACCACCGCGGTGCGCGACCAGCTGGCGGCCGGCGGCTGGATCCGCCTGGAGGAGCGCCAACTACTGGGCCTGTTCAGCACCGTGCGGATCACCGAACACGACGGCCGGTCCCGCAAGGCGCTGGCCGCCGCCGTCTCGACGGCCCTGCGCGGCCCGCTGACCCGGGTCGAACCCGCCGACGCCGCCCTGGTGGCCCTGGCCGACGCGGCCCAACTGACCGCGGTGCTCCCCCGTCGTACCCGCCGCGAACACCGCGAACGGATCAGCACCCTCGCCACCTTTTGCGGCCCCCTGCCCCGCGCCCTGCGCCAGGCCATCACCGCCCGCGACACCGCGGCAGCCACCGGCTGACCACGAAGCGCCACCGACCCATCGGACGGCTCGACTTGATTGACTGACACCCATGACCTCATCAGCATTCGAGACCGCGACCCCCGATCCGATCGGCTACCTCGACCGCCTCGCCGCGACCGACCTGGCCCGCTCCTACAAGGCGCGCATGCTCGACGAACTCGACGTCCGCCCGGGCCAGACGGTGCTCGACCTCGGCTGCGGCCCCGGCACCGATCTCGGCAGTCTCGCCGAGGCCGTGACCGCCACCGGCACGGTGATCGGCATCGACCACGACCAGGCCGCGCTCCGGGCCGCGACCGAGCGGACGGCACACCAGCCCACGGTCACCGTCCAGTTGGCCGATCTGCACGACCTGCCGCTGGCGGACGGGCTGGCCGACGGCGCCCGCACCGACCGGGTGCTGCAACACGTGGCCGACCCCGTCCAGGCACTCCGCGAGATCCACCGGGTGCTGCGGCCGGGCGGTCGGCTCGTCATGGGCGAGCCGGACTGGGAGACCCTGACCATCGATCACCCGGACGGCGAACTGTCGCGCGCCTACACCCGGTACGTGACGGACCAGGTCGTCCGCAACGCCCGCATCGGCCGCGAGCTCCCCCGGCTGGCGGCGGGGGTCGGATTCACGGTGCCGACCGTCCTCCCCGTCACCTCCGTCTTACGCGACGCCCGGACCGCCGACAGGATCCTCGGCCTGGAACGCAACACCCAGCGCGCCGTCGCCGCCGGCTACCTCACCGAAGAGGCGGCCCGGCCATGGCTGGACCACCTCACCCACGGCCCCTTCCTGGCCTCGGTGACCCTCTACGTCGTCGTGGCCGAGTCCTAGCGGCCCGGGCCGGGTTCCGAGCCCTACGTCCTGGCGGCGTTCCGGCGCCACCACGAGCTGTCCCTCACCACCTCGTCCAGAGCCTGCAGTCTCTGCTCGATGTGGACGAGGAACTCGGCCGGCAGCCTGACGCCGTGGTCGAGGACGTAGTGGCCGAGCCCCTCCGGCCAGACGTAGTAGCCGTCGGTGAGGTCCCGGGTGCCGTTGAGGCACGCACAGAGCCTGCACCTCGACGCGCCCATCCAGGAGCGGGCTACCTGACCGTCGTTCAGGTAGCCCGCCACCCACTCCCGTTCCGACTCGTCCCACCCGGCGTCGACGAGATCAGCGGGGTCCGGCAGCGTCCGGTCCGCGGACGTCCCCCAGAAGCCCAGCATCCTGACCGGACGGTCGGCGCCTTCCCGCAACTCGGACATGCCGAGAGGCTTTCACAGCGGGGCGGATGCGTCACCCCGGCCTCGGTCTCGGCCCGCCCGGCACGACGTCCATCCCTCGTCGTTTCGCCCTCTGTGGACTCCGGGCATCGGAGAGGCCGCCCGACCCGGGGGGGTGGACCGGGCAGCCGGCCCGGAGGAGTCGAGCGAGTCCCTCGCGGGCGGCGTCCGGCTCGCCGAGTCACGCCTGCGGGAGCTGGCTGCCGGCGGCACGGTCGAGGTCTACCGATACAGCAGCCTGCCGGTCTGGCGCATCATCAGACTCGATACCACCCTGTACGTCGCCAGCTTCGCCAGTACCTGGGAGGGGCACGAATCCGCCACCTACAAGGTGGTGGCGACACCCCACGGGCCCTTGTATCAGGGGTTCCGCAGGCTGTTTGATTCGATGCTGGCGGACGCACAGCGGGTCATCTGAGGAGGAGACTTTGGCGATCGAGGCCGAGCTGAAGGCGATCGTGCGTGACCCGGAGGCGGTGATGGAGCGCCTGGAAGAGGCGCATGGCCCGGGCCGGCCAGAGGTCTACCGAGACACCTACTACGACACGCCGACCGGCTCGCTCGACCAAGGTGACCGCGAGCTGCGGATCCGCACCGTGCACGCGGCTGACGCCACCCGGACAATGCTCACCTACAAGGGCGCGCGCGTGGACGCGGTCTCCGGGTCGAAGCCGGAGCACGAGACGCGAGTCGAGGATGCCGAGGCAGCTCACGACATCGTGCGCGGGCTCGGGTACGTGCCGGTGATCGCGTTCGAGAAGCATTGCCGGAACTACTCATTCGTCGCTGCCGGCCGGGAGCTGCTGGCGACGCTCGTGCGCGTACCCGAGATCGACGGTACGTTCCTAGAGGTGGAGACGATCGCGGCCGTCGACGGTGACCTGACCGAGGCACTCGCCGTGGTGCGCAAGGTCCTCGCCGACCTCGGGATCGAGGACGGCGACCTCACCATCGAGCTCTACACCGACGCTGTCGCCGCAAGCCGTTGACCCCCGGCGCGACATTTACGCGTCTGCCGGGTCCGGGTCCGGTACCGCCGCGCCCAGCTCTCGCCGCGCGGTCCCAGGCGGCGGGAGCACCGGCGTAGCGCGCCCGTGTCCTCGTCCCGGCGCCGGGAGTGCTCCTCCTGCGCGGCCTGCGCCGCGTTCAGCACGGCGTTCCCGTAATCCAGTTCGGCCACGCGGTCCCGCAGGAGGACCATCTGCGCCGCCAGGCCGGCGATCGTCGTCAGCTCGGTCCGGGCCGGCGGCTTGTCCGCAGCGGCCGCCGACGTGGCCGTGGACTGTATGACGGCGCTTGCGGCCTGAGTTCGAATGGATCTCCATCAGCACTCCAGAGAGGCCGGAGGCGCGACCCAGGGGTCCTAGAGATATGGACCAAAGAAGTGACTGTGCGGCGGAGCCGAAATCGACTCCGCCGCAGCCCAAACACCGTTCCGTCAGCCCCGGGTGGCCATCGCGCGCAGGAAGAACGTCAGGTTGGCCGGGCGCTCCGCGAGGCGGCGCATGAAGTAGCCGTACCACTCGGCACCGTACGGCAGGTACACCCGCATGGTGTTGCCGGCCTGGGCCAGGCGCAGCTGCTCCTCGGGGCGGATGCCGTAGAGCATCTGGTACTCGAAGCTGTCGCGGCTGCGGCCGTTCCACTCGGCCAGCTGGCCGGCGATCTTGATCATGTTGGGGTCGTGCGAGGCGACCATCGGGTAACCCTCGCCCGCCATCAGCACCTTGAGCGCGCGCACGTAGGCCAGGTCGACGTCGCGCTTGCCCTGGAAGGCCACCGACTCGGGCTCCTTGTAGGCGCCCTTGCACAGCCGCACCCGGGAGCCGGCCGCGGCGAACTCCGCGCAGTCGGCCTCGGTGCGCCGCAGGTAGGCCTGCAGCACGACGCCCAGCCACGGGAAGTCGGCACGCAGCTCGCGCGCGATCGACAGCGTGGAGTCGGTGGTGGTGTGGTCCTCCATGTCCAGGGTGACCGTGGTGCCCGCGTCGGCCGCGGCCTCGCAGATCCGCCGGGCGTTCTCCAGCGCGATCTTCTCGCCGTCCAGCGGCAGGAACTGGCCCACCGCCGACAGCTTGACCGAGACCTCGGCGCCGGCCGCGAGGCCGGTCTCCTTCAGCGCGGTCAGCAGGTGCTCGTACGCCTGCGCCGTGCCGGCCGCCTGCTCGGCGTCCTTGGTGTCCTCGCCCAGGTGGTCGAGGGTGACCTTGCGGCCGGTGGCGACCAGGTCGTCGCAGGCGGTCACGGCGTCGTCGAGCTGCTCGCCGGCGACGAAGCGCTCGACTATCGCGTGGGTCGGCGGGAACTTCTCGACCACGGTGCGCACCTGCGGCGAGCGGGAGGCGGCGAGGAGGGCGGAACGGAGCATCGGTACTCCTGGATCACAGGTCTGTGGGGGAAGGGGTGGGGCGGCGGCTGAGGGTGTGGCCGCCGCCCCGGGACATGCGGCTCGGTCAGCCCATGTGGGGGTAGCGGTAGTCGGTCGGCGGGACGAAGGTCTCCTTGATGGAGCGCGTCGAGGTCCAGCGGGCCAGGTTCTGCTTGGCGCCGGCCTTGTCGTTCGTCCCCGAGGCCCGGCCGCCGCCGAAGGGCTGCTGGCCGACGACCGCACCGGTGGGCTTGTCGTTGATGTAGAAGTTGCCGGCCGCGAAGCGCAGCTTGTGCATCGCGTCCTGGGCCGCGGCGCGGTCCTGGGAGATGATCGAACCGGTCAGGCCGTAGGGCGAGACCGACTCCATCTGCGCGAGCATCTCCTCGTACTGGTCGTCCTGGTAGACGTACACGGCGAGGATCGGGCCGAAGTACTCGTCGCGGAAGTACTCGGCGGCCGGGTCGGCGCAGACCAGCACGGTCGGGCGCACGAAGTAGCCCACCGAGTCGTCGTACGTGCCGCCGGCCAGCACCTCGACGGCCGGGTCGGCCTGGGCGCGGTCGATGGCGGCCTTGTTCTTGGCGAAGGACCGCTCGTCGATCACGGCGCTCATGAAGTTCGACAGGTCGGTGACGTCACCCATCGTCAGGCCCTCGACCTCGGCCTGGAACTCGTCCTTCAGGCCGGCCCAGAGCGAGGCGGGGACGTAGGCGCGCGAGAGCGCCGAGCACTTCTGGCCCTGGAACTCGAAGGCGCCGCGGGTCATCGCGGTCTTCAGCACCCTGGGGTCGGCGGAGGGGTGGGCGACCAGGAAGTCCTTGCCGCCGGTCTCGCCGACGATCCGCGGGTAGGTGCGGTAGCCGGCGATGTTGTTGCCGACCTCGCGCCACAGGTGCTGGAAGGTCGGGGTGGAGCCGGTGAAGTGGATGCCGGCCAGCGCCGGGTGCTTGAGCGCGACCTCGGAGACGGCCAGGCCGTCACCGGTCACCATGTTGATGACGCCCTTGGGCAGGCCGGCCTCCTCCAGCAGCTCCATCAGCAGGTGCGCGGAGAACTGCTGGGTGGGGGAAGGCTTCCACAGCACCACGTTGCCCATCAGCGCCGGGGCGGTGGGCAGGTTGCCCGCGATGGCGGTGAAGTTGAACGGGGTGATCGCGTAGACGAAGCCCTCGAGCGGGCGGTGGTCGCTGCGGTTCCAGATGCCGTCGGAGGAGATCGGCTGCTCGGCGATGATCTGCCGGGCGAAGTGCACGTTGAAGCGCAGGAAGTCGATCAGCTCGCAGGAGGAGTCGATCTCGGCCTGCTGCGCGGTCTTGGACTGGCCGAGCATGGTGGCCGCGGCCAGCGTCTCGCGCCAGGGGCCGGCCAGCAGGTCGGCGGCCTTGAGGAAGATCGCGGCACGCGAGTCGAAGGAGAGCGCCTGCCAGGCCGGGGCGGCGGCCAGGGCAGTGTCGATGGCCTCCTGCGCGTCCGCCTGGGTGGCGTTGCGCAGGGTGCCGAGCCGAGCCGCGTGGTTGTGCGGCTGGACGACGTGGATCTCGGCGCCGCCGCCGAGGCGGCGCTCACCGTTGATCGTCATGGTCAGCTGGACGGGCTCCTGGCCCCCCAGCTCCTTCAGCTTGGCCTCCAGGCGGGCCCGTTCCGGGCTGCCGGGGGCGTAGCTGTGGACCGGCTCGTTCACCGGCGCGGGAACCTGGGTCACAGCATCCATGAGCGCGCGCTCTCCTTCGAGTCGTGGGGGGCTGGGCTCCGCGTGGGTCGCACGCGGGCCATGGACGAACGTTAAGCCGCGGGCCGGGCCCACATGGTTGGCCAGGCGGCTAAAGTCATCCCAACGGAGTTGTCCAGGCGCACGAAACGCAGGTCCCAGCAGTGTCGGAGTCACCTTCCGCCCCAGTAGCCCCCTCCGCCCCGGCCACGACCGCCTCCTCGGCCCTCGTCGCGCCCGTCCCGAGCGCCTCCGGCATCCCGCTGCGGCAGCTGCTGATGTCGCTCGGCGAGCCGCTGGTCGAGCTGCAGGCCGCGCCGGCCGGACTGGACGTGGCGGTGCGCGACGTGGCCATCCTGGACCCCGAGGACCCGGCCACCGCCACCGCCGGCGAGCTGGTGCTGGCGATCGGCGCCCGCGGCCGGGCCGCACTGCCCGCGCTGCGCGCCGCCGCCCGGGCCCGGGCCGCGGCCGTCGCCGTCAAGCTGGACGCCCCCGGCCAGGCCGACGCGCTGCGCGAGGCGGCCACCGAGGCCGGCGTGGCGCTGCTCTCGGTGCGCCGCGAGACCCGCTGGGAGCACCTGGACGCGCTGGCCCGCGCAGTCATCGCCGGCCCGGACGCGCCCGAGCAGGGCGAGGGCCCCTCGGCCGGTCAGGGCGCCGGCGACCTCTTCTCGCTCGCCCAGACCACCGCCGTGCTCACCGGCGGCATCGTCTCCATCGAGGACACCTCCAGCCGGGTGCTGGCCTACTCCCGGTCGGCCGACTCCGACGAGGTCGACGACCTGCGCCGGCTCTCCATCCTGGGCTGGCAGGGCCCCGAGCCGTACCTCTCCAAGCTCCGCGAGTGGGGCATCTTCCAGCACCTGCGCAGCTCGGACACCGTGATCGCGGTCGAGCCGCACCCCGAGCTGGGGCTGCGCCGGCGGCTGGCGATCGGCATCCGGGCCGGCGCGCAGCCGCTGGGCACCATCTGGGTCCAGGAGGGGTCGCAGCCGCTGGCCGAGCAGGCCGAGCAGGCGCTGGTCGGCGCGGCCCGGGTGGCGGCCGGCCAACTGGTGCGCCGGCGCCGGGAGCTGTCGGCGGACGTGCGGCTCACCCAGACCCTGCTCACCGGCCTGCTGGAGGGCAGCACCGGTCCGCAGTCGCTCGCCACCCACCTGGGCCTGGACCCGCACCGCCCGGCCACCGTGCTCGCCTACTCGGCCGAGGGCTCGGACCTGACCCGGGCCGAGGTCACCGGCCTGATCTCGGTGCACACCGCGGCCCGCCACCGCGGCGCGCTGCTGGCCCCCGTGGACGCCCGGATCTACGTGCTGCTGCCCGACCTGCCGCCCGCGCTGGCGATGGCCACCGTGCGGCACTGGGCGCAGGAAGTGGTGGACGCGGCCCGCGCACACCTGGGCATCCAGCTGCGGGCCGCGATCGGCAGCACGGTGCCGGCGCTGGCCCAGGTGCCCGCCTCCCGGGCGCAGGCCGACCGGATCCTGGACGCGATGGGCCGCGGCGGGGTGGTCCCCGAGGTCGCCGCGCTGATCGACGTGCAGGCGGAGGTGCTGGTCAGCGAGGTGCTGGCGCTGCTCCAGGAGCGGCCGGCGCTGCGCGACCCGCGGCTGGCCGCGCTGACCGCCTACGACCGGCGGCACGGCACCCGGCTGGCCGAGTCGGTGCTGGCCTGGCTGGACGCGCTGGGCGAGGTGCGGGTGGCCGCCGAGGCGCTGCACATCCACCCCAACACGCTGCGCTACCGGGTGCGGCGGGCCGAGCAGCTGACCGGGATCGACCTGGCCCAGCCGCAGCAGCGCCTGCTGGCGATGCTCCAGCTGCGGCTGCCCGCCGAGCCGGCGTAGGGCGCGTCCTCACCGGCGGACCCGCCCACCGCCGGACCCGCCCGGCCCGCCCGCTACCGGACGCGCCCGGCCCGCCCACCGCCGGACCCGCCCGCCACCGGACCGCCCGCCCGCTAGCGGACCCGTTCGCGGCGCCACTGCTCCCAGGCCGCCAGCCAGACCTCCTCGGCGTGTTCCCGCCACTCCCGCTCGTCGCCCCCCGCCACATCCGCCGCCCCCGCCGTTCCGGGCGCCGGCTCGCGGGCCGGGCGGGCCCGCAGCCGCTCCCAGGCCCGCTGGGCGGGCAGGCTGGGCACATGGCTGGCGAAGGCGGTGTAGCGCACCAGCTCCTCCAGCGCCGCCCGGCCGTCCGGCGTGCCCGGCAGCCAGTCGGCGAGCGTGGCCAGCGCGACCAGGTGACCCACCATCGACTCCAGCGCGGCGTGCGCCTCCCGGCGGTCCTCGCCGGCGAGCCTCATCTGCTGGCGCAGCGCCGCCTCCCACTGCTCCGGCCGCTCCTCGCCGCGCAGCCGCCGCGGCAGCCGCGGCTCGCCCTGGGCGAGCCGGTGCGCCCGCACCGCCAGCGCGCGCTCCACGCTGAACTCCAGCACCGCGCGGTGGGCGTCCAGTCCGGTCAGCGCCAGGTGCCGGTGCTGGGCCTCGGCCAGCCGCCGGCGCCGCTGCTCGCCCACCGCGTGCAGCAGTTCGCCGCGGCCGGCCAGGAAGCGTTCGAAGTCGTCGCCGGCCAGCGGGAGGAGTTCCACGGCGCCGGGGGCCACCCCGCGCGCGCAGAGCGTCACCACCGTCCCGTGCACCCGCAGCCGGCCCGCCCAGACCGTCTGGGCCTGGGCGGCCGCGCCGGTGCCGGTGCCGTGCTCCTCGTGCACCTCGGCGGCGGTCGGCTCGCCGTCCACCGTGATCCACTCGCGCAGCGCGCGGACCCGGCCGGGGCTGTCGCCCTCGTCGATGCCGATCTGCTCGTAGACCCGGTCGCGTTCGCGCTCGACCAGTTCCTCCAGCTCGGGCAGGGTGTCGCCGCGCTCGGCGCCCGGCCGGTAGGTGCGCACGGTGACGTACGGGCCGTCCAGCGAACGCCAGTCGCCCGAGCGCAGTTCGACCCAGCTCAGCTCGCCGCCACGGGTCTCGTAGGCGGTCATCGCCTCGGTCCCGGCCGGTGGCGCGCCGTACCTCAGGGGCGCGCCGGGCAGCGCGCCGCCCGCGGCGCGCGCCGTCGGGAAGCCCCGCCCGCCGCGCCCGGCGAGGTCCACCGCGTAGACCGCGAAGTCCAGGTCGGCCAGCACCTCGCGCACCCGCCGCTCCTGCCCGTCGTGGAAGAAGTCCCCCGGCTCCGCGGTCCAGCTCCCACCGCTGCTCCTCATCCGCCCGCACCCCCGGGTCTCGCCAGTCGTCGTTCCGCGGCCGGCTGGGGCGGGGTCGCCCGAGCGGCCGGGCCGCGCCGCCCACGATACGTGCGCGGGACCTGCCGGGTCATCAGCTTGCGGAGCCGGGTGGGCGGATCGACGTCGTGAAGGCGCCACGGCACGGCCGGGCGGCCGTTGTCGGCGGCACTGCCTACGCTGGCGCCATGACCACCACTCACGGGGTACCCGCCCGGATCAGCATCGTCACCCTCGGGGTCGCGGACCTGGCCCGCAGCAGCGAGTTCTACGCCGCGCTCGGCTGGGAACGCTCGGCCGCCTCCAGCCCGGAGATCGTCTGGTTCCGCACCGCCGACTCCGCGCTCGGCCTCTTCCCCACCGCCGCGCTGGCCGCCGACGCGGGCATCCCCGAGGGCGGCGAGCCGGCCTTCCGCGGGGTGACGCTGGCCATCAACCTGGAGTCCGCGCAGGCGGTGGACGAGGCGCTGGCGGTCGCCGTCGAGGCCGGGGCCTCGGTCGTCAAGCCGCCGGCCACCGCGCACTGGGGCGGCTACTCGGGGTACTTCGAGGACCCGGACGGGCACCTCTGGGAACTGGCCCACAATCCCTTCTTCCCGCTCTCCGAGAGCGGCCGACTGGAACTGCCCTAGTCCGCCGGGCCGCTCGGCCATGGAGTTCAACCACTACCGGCTCACCAGCCGCTGGGAGCTGGCCGCCGGCCCCGGCACGGTCTACGCCGCGCTGCGCGACGTCGAGCACTACCCGCTCTGGTGGCCGCAGGTGCGCCGGGCCACCACCCCGGCGCAGCCGCCCGGCGAGCCAGGCGGGGCGAGCGTGGCGAGCGGACGGCTGCTGATCCGCTCGGTGCTCCCCTACGACCTGCTGCTGACCGTGCGCGCACGCCGCCAGGACGAGGCGGCCGGCGTGCTGGAGGCCGAGCTCTCCGGTGACCTGGTGGGCTGGTCGCGCTGGACGGTCCGCCCGGCCGGGAGCGGCAGCCGGGCCGTCTTCGAGGAGGACGTCCGGCCCGGCAAGCCGCTGATGCGCCGGCTGGCGCTGCCCGCCCGGCCGCTCTTCCTGGCCAACCACGCCCTGATGATGCGCTCCGGCGAGCGCGGCCTGCGCGCCCAACTCGCCGGCTCCCGCCCCGGCAGCACCCGCCTCGGCGCCGCCCACCCGGACGACGGCCGGCCCGGGACCTGAGCCCCGGGCCGTGCGCACCGGTCCGCCCACCGCGCGGGCGCCCGCCTCAGTTCCGCGACCGGGCCTTGAACGCCGCCTTGCGCGCCTCCTTGGCCACCTGGCGGTCCAGGTGCAGCTCGCCGACCGCCTCCAGCACCTGCGCGGTGTAGGGGTGCTCGACCCGCCACAGCTCGCCGAAGAAGCTGGCCGGGTTGTCGGTGACCGGCAGGCCCGAGATCAGCTCGCGCAGCAGCTCGGCGTCGCCCTCGCTGTCCAGCAGCTGGGCGGCGAAGGTGTCCACCGTGGTCCACAGCACCATCGCGCGCTCCGGCGCGGGCACGTCGGTGACCCCGCGCGAGACCAGCCAGGCGCGGGCGCCGCCGCCCAGCTCCGGGTCGTCCAGCACCTCGCGGGCGGCCGGCTCGGCCGGCTCGCCCAGCTCCGCCAGGGCCAGCTGGCAGAGCATCCGGCGCAGCGGGGCGCTGGGGTCCTCGCCGCGGGCGGCCTCGAAGAGCTCCCGGGCGGCGCCCAGTGGCTCGCGGCCGGTCAGCCAGACCCGGATCTCCTGCTCGGGCAGCACGTTGACGGCCTGCGCGACACCGTCCAGCAGGGCCAGCGCGTCCCCGCGGGCGTGGTCGCCGACCAGCGGGGCGTCGTAGCCCTCCTCGAGCAGCCACTGCCGGATCCCGTACTGGCCCAGCGGGGTGAGCCGCACCAGGCCGAAGCGGGCGGCCTCGGTGTCGTCGAGCGGGGTGGCGGCGTCGGTGGGCTCGATCACCGTCTCCTCGTCCTCGTCGAAGAGGTCCGGGTCGATCGGCTGGTACTCCAGCAACCCGATCTCGGCCAGGTCGGCCAGCATCGGGTCCAGCGCGACCATCACGTCGGTGATGTCCCCGAGCATCTCCTCGTCCGGCTCCTCGCCGTCCGGCACCACCAGCAGGGCGGCCAGCACGCCCAGCGGCATGGTCTCCTGGCCGGGCTCGGTGAAGGCGGTGGCCTCGTAGAGCACCTGGAGCGCCTCGTCGAGCAGTTCGGCGGCCTCCTCCTGGACCTCCTCGAACTGCGCCAGCAGCTCCTCGGCCCGCTCGTCGTCGGCCTCCTCGCCGGCGTCCGGCTCGGCGTCCAGCGGCTCGATCTCCACCGCCAGCTCGGCGACCACGTCGGCGGCGGCCAGCCAGAGCTCCAGCACCGCCTCCGGGTCACCGGCCTCCACCGGCGCCAGTTCCTCGCTGGGGCCGGCCGCTCTCGCGCCGCCCGCCTCGTGGCCGACCAGCACCAGGTCCAGGTCGGTGGCCAGCGACCAGACCCGCATCGCCTCCAGCACCGCCTCCTCGGAGACCTCGCCCTCGGCGGCGGCCAGGCCCAGGTGGCGCGCGGCGGCCTCCCGGTCGGCCTCCAGCAGGTCGCCCAGCTCGTCGACCGGACGGGTCGGCGCACTCCACCGGGCCAGCTTGACGGCCTGCTGGATCAGCGGGACGGCGAGCGCCGCGGCCGCCAGTTCCGCCTCCGGTAGCAGCCGCACCGGCGGGACCAGCACGGCGGCGTCGTCGAGGTCCTCCTCCTCGTCGGAGCCGTGCGCGCCGTAGAGGTCGGCGAGCTCGAAGTCCGCGGGCAGCAGGCTCTCGGCCGGCAAGGTGCCCGGCCCGGTCGCCGACGGGTTGTCAGTGTTCTTGCGTCGTCGTCCGGCCATGGGGGAGCGATTCTCCTAGGAAGAGCGGTCTGCACTGCGATCAGCGTATCGGCCGCGCCCCCGGCGGCGCCCGTCCTACGGGGGGCGCGTGCCACCCGTGCGCGCCTTCCGCGCACCACCCCGTATCCTTCCTCTGACCCCGTTCACACCCTGCGCTGGGTCACGCCCGGGCACAGTCGCCCGACCGATCACTTGCACACCCCGCACCACCACGGTCTCCCCCGCACCACGGCCACCACCACAGCGCCTCCGGACGGGCCCGTCGGCACACCCCGCCGGCCCGCGGTGGCGCCCGGCCACAGGAGACCCCTGCCATGGCGGACCTCTCCCCCGTCGGCTCCGGCCTGCGCACCGCGCAGCTGACCGGTACCCGGCTCTCGGAGACCCTGCTCCCGCTGGAGCTCGCTCCACGCACCCAGCTCCAGCTCGCCGCCGTCAGCCGCTGGAACGCGCTGCGCGGCATCCGGGTCGGCCTCTGTGCCGCCGCCCTGCTGCTCCTCCTGGTCGGCGCGAACCTCGCCACCCCGGTCTACCCCCTGCTGCAGCAGCGGCTGAACCTGACCGCCTTCGACACCACGCTGCTCTTCACGGTCTACGTCTTCGCCCTGGTCCCGGTGCTGGCCGCGGTCGGCCACTGGTCCGACCTGGTGGGCCGGCGGGCGCTGATCCTGCCCGCGGTCTGCCTGGCCGCCAGCGGGGACGCGATCTTCGCCACCGCGCACGGCTTCGGCCAGCTGGCCGCCGGGCGGGCCGTGCAGGGCGTCGCCGTCGCGCTGGCCACCGGCGCGGCCGGCGCGGCCCTGGGCGACCTGCTGCCCGACCACCCCACGCTGGCCGCCAAGCTCACCCTGGCCTGCTCGGCCGGCGGCGTCGCGCTCGGCCCGGTGGTCGGCGCCTGGCTGTCGGGCGGCGCGCACCCGCTGCTGACGCCCTTCCTGGCGCACGCGGTGGCCCTGCTGGTGCTCTGCGTCCCGCTCGCCCTGGTGCACCCCCGGATGCCCGGCGCCCGCCGGCCGCAGGACGCGCCGCCGCGGGTCACCACCCCGGAGCTGCTGCGCCCGCGCCGCCTGGCCCTGCCCGCCGAGGGCCGGCGGACCTTCCTGCTCGCGGCCGGCGCCGGCTTCGTCTCCTACGCCGTCTTCGGCGTCTACCTCAGCCTCGCCCCCGCCTTCTCGGCCGGCCTGCTGCACACCCACTCGCGGATGGTCGGCGCGGTGGTCGCCGCCCTGCTGCTGGGCTCCTCCGCGCTCGCCCAGCTGCTGGTGCCGCCCACCCGCGACCGCCGGGTGATCGCGCTCGGCATGACCGGCCTGGCGCTCGGCCTGGGCCTGGTGGTCACCGCCCAGTACGCCCAGCTGCCCGCCCTGCTCTTCGCCGGCAGCGTGCTCGGCGGCGCCTGCCAGGGCGTGGCCTTCCGCTCCCTGTTCACCAAGGCCGTCGCCGCCATGGACCCGGCCCGCCGGGCCGGCGAGATGAGCACCCTGTGGGTGATCGTCTACCTCGGCAGCTCCGCCCCCATCGTCGCGGTGGGCGCGCTGTCCCGCAGCTACGGCCTGCTCCCCGCCGTCAGCGCCTTCGCCCTGGTCGCCGCCACCGTCTGCCTGGCCCTGGCCGCCGCGGTCCTCAAGCGGCCGTAGCCTGCGCGTCCCCGAACCGCCCGGCAGCCCGACGGCGCCGGGCGGTTTCGCGTTCCGCGGCACCACCACCGGCTACCGCCGGGCCCGCACCCACGCTCGTGCGCCTCGTCCCGCACCACCACGACGAGGCCCGGCCGGCCTGCCCATAGCTAAACGATCGACATATTCAAAGCAATGACTTATCGTCATCTCATGGCAGACCGTCAACTCCAAGAGCCGACGCGCCTGGTGCTCACCGCGCTGGCCGACGCCCCCAGACACGGCTACGCGATCCTCCAGGAAGTCCGCGCCATCACCGGCGGCCGGACCAGGCTGCTCACCGGCACCCTCTACACGGCCCTGGACCGCCTGCTCCAGCAGGAGCTGATCCGGATCGACCACGAGGAGATCGTGGACGGCCGGCTGCGCCGCAGCTTCGCGCTGACCGAGCAGGGCCGCGAGGTCCTCGGTCAGGAGACCGAGCGGCTGCGCGCGAGCCTGGCCGAGGCCGAACGGCGGCTCGCACTGGGCCGCACCGTCCCCGACGGGAGTACGGCATGAGCGAGTCCAGCGCCTGTGCGGCCGACTCCGCAGCGACCGCCGCGAGTGCACCAGGGCCCGCCCGGGCCGCCGTGGTGGACCGCTGCCTCGCGCGGCTCCCGCTGCTCGGCCTCTACCCCGCCGCCTACCGCGCCGCGCACGGCGAGGAGATCGCCGCCGTCCACGCCGAGACCGTCCAGGGGGCCGACCGCCGCACCGCCCTGCGCGAGTGGGCCGCCCTCGCCGCCCACGCCCTGCGGCTGCGCACCCGGCTCGGCTCGGCCGACCCGGCCGGCCGGATCGTCGCCGGCGCCGCCCCGATGGTGCTCGCGAGCGGCGCCGGACTGAGCCTGGTGTACCTGCTGCTCGGGCTGCTGACGCCCGACTCCACCTTCGGTTGGGGGCAGTACGCCCCCCGGCAGGCCGTCGGCCTGGCACAGACCGGCCCCTGGATCCTGGCCCTGCTCTGCGCCTCCCTCGGCCGCTGGGCGCCGGCGCGGGCCCTGGTCCTGCTCGGCACGCTCACCCGGCTCGCGATCCCGCTGGTGCTCCACCCGCCGCGCCACGGCGAGGCGTTCGCCCAGTACCACCTCTTCCTCGGCCTCTGGACGCTGTTCGGCGTCCTGCTGCTCAGCGCCCCGCCGGACGCCGTCGAGCTGTCCCGGCGCGACCGCAACGAGACGGTGCTCGCCGCCCTCGGCCTCGCCCTGCCGCTGACCCTGCTCCCCACCCTGAACCAACTCCCGGGCCCCGAACGGCCGGACGCCTTCTTCGACCTGGTCACCACGCCCGCCCTGCGGCACCTGATGGAGGCCTCCTCCTCGTGGCCCGTCGCGGTGCTGAGCCTGGTCCTGCTGGGTCGCCTCCTGGCCCGCCACCCCGACCGGCTGCGCGCCGCCGGCATCGTGCTGGCCGCCCTGCCCTGGACGTTCGTCGTCGCCCCGCCGTACATCGAACAGCCCGTGCTGCACCACGACGTCCTGTTCCGCAGCGCCGGGATCGTCGCCGGCCTGCTCGGCACCGCCGTCCTGCTGGCGAGCGCCTGGCACGCCCTGCGCCCCACCCCCGCGCAGGGCGACCCGGCCGACCCCGCCGCCGGCCGCACCCACCCGCACATCCACATCCGGATCCGCTGAAAGGCCCCGCATGCGCCACCGCAACCACGCTCCCAAGGGCCTCGGCCTGGCGGCCACCACCGTGCTGGCCCTGACCCTGGGCGGCACGCCCGCCCTGGCCGCACCGGGCGCCGACCCCGACCCGGTGCCCACGCTGGTCGCCGGCCAGGACACCGCCACCCCGCAGTTGGTCACCGGCCTGACCGAAGCCGCCCCCGGCAACCCGGCCGACGCCGCCCGCACCTTCCTGGCGGCCCACCCGGACCAGTACCGGATCGACCCCGGGCAGCTGACCGAACTCGCCACCGAGCGCACCCCCGAGGGCGGACACACCGTCAGGTTCCAGCAGAACCGGGCCGGCATACCCGTGCTCGGCGCGCAGTACCTGGTCCACCTGACCGGCGACGGCGCCGACCAGCGGATCGAGTCGGTCGGCGGCAAGTACTTCACCGGCCTCAGCACACCGACCACGCCCACCGTCCCCACCGAGGCGCTGCGCGCCCTGGCGCTCGGCTCGGTCACCGACCCGCAGGTCCGTGCCAAGGCCACCGCCGAGGACCGCGGCCCGGTCATCCTGCCCGGCGGCACCGGTCGGCTCACCCGGCACTTCACCCTGCACGGCAGCGCCCCGGCCGCCGGCGCCCCCTTGGTCCGCGAGGTCTACGTGGACGCCACCGTCGGCGCGATCGCGCTCACCGACGAGGGCCACGACCCGTACACCCTCGACGCCAACGACACCCGCGGCACCGCGCCCGCCACCGGCCCCGCGCCCGCCACCGGCACCGCCCCGGACGCCCACGGCCGGGCCGCCCAGGTGAACATCGCCCGCCTGCCCGACGGCGGTTACCAGCTCACCGACCTCACCCGGCCCGCCACCATCACCACCTACGACGCGGCCGGCCGGGACTACAACGACATCAACGGCGGCATCCCCGCCGACCTCCCGCCGGTCCACTCCCCGAGCCCCGACTTCCCGCCCGGCACCGGCGGCAGCGGCGCCACCGACGCCCACCTCGACGCCGCCCTGGTCTACGACTTCTACCACGACCGGCTCGGGCGCAGCGGCCTCGACGGCAAGGACGGCCCGATCAACGCGGTGGTCAACGTGTCCGACGGGGGCGCCCCCTTCGCGAACGCCTACTGGGACGGCCACGAGATGGTCTACGGCGGTGGCGGCCCCCAGTACTACCCCTTCTCGGTCGCCCTGGACGTGGCCGGTCACGAGATGACCCACGCGGTCATCGAACACACCGCCAACCTGGTCGGCTTCGGCCAGGCCGGCGCGATGAACGAGGGACTCGCCGACTACTTCGGCAACGCCATCGAGGACAACGCCCGCGGCCTGTCGATGAACGACCCCGGGGCCGCCCTCCTCGGCGAGAGCCTGTGCCGCACCGGCACCCCCGAAGCCTGCGCGCAGCGCCGGCTGGACGACCACCGCAGCACCGTCGACGACTACCTGGGCGCGGCCCCCGGTCTCGACGGCGGCGGGCAGCACCTCAACTCCACCATCTTCTCCGGCGCGCTGTGGGACATCCGGCGCACCCTGGACCCGCTCACCGCCGATCGCCTGGTCTACCGGGCGCTCGCCGACTACCTCACCCCCACGGACGACTTCGTGGACGGCCGCAACGCGGTCCTCGCCGCCGGCCGCGCCCTGCACCTCACCCGCGCCCAACTGCGCACGGTCGCCGCCGCGTTCGACGCCCACGGGATCCGCGCCGGCTGGCAGCAGCACCTCGGCATGGACAGCAGCGCCCTGCTGCGCGACACCTCCACCCCGACCGGCCCGGTCGCCGCCCGGGGCCACTGGGTGATGACCTCCGGCGACCCGGCCGGCAAGGGCCGGCCCGCCCTGTTCACCGGTTCCACCACCGAACCCGGCACCCCCGTCCAGCTCAGCCCCGACGACGGGCGCCTGCACAGCTGGCCCGCCACCGACGGCAGCTCGGCGGTCTGGATCGCGGTCGGCACCGACACCCAGGGGCAGTGGGGCATGGAGGTCCTGACCCGCTCCCTCACCGGTGGAGCGACCCGCAGCCTGTTCAAGTCGGCCGGCCCCCAGCAGCAGCCCAGCGAGGTCGCGGTCTGCGGTGACGACATCGCCTTCAAGGTCACCGACTACTCCGGCGGCGAGGGCCGGACCCGCATCCTGCTCTCCCACGCCGGCGGCCCCGCCACGGAACTCCCGCTGCCCGACGGCCACCAGGTCTCCGGCCTCACCCTCAGGAACGGCATCCTCGCCTGGTCCGAGTCCTGGACCGCGAACCAGACCCAGGTCTTCACCCCCACCGTCTACTCGATCACCACCGGACAGGTCACCGCCCGGTTCCCCACCGCCACCCCCGCCTCGACCGACTCCACCCTCCTGGTCGGCAACCGCCTCCTCTGGGTGGAAACCCCCACCGACCGCACCCGCCCCAGCTCGATCCGCTCCGCCGCGCTGGACGGCTCCGGCATCACCGACCTCCTCCCGGCCGACGCCCCGGCCCGGCCCACGCTCGGCATCACCGCCTCCGACCAGGCCGTCACCTTCGAGGCCGACAGCACCAAGCCCACCAACGGCTGGACCAACGCCGCCCTCCCCAAGCTCTGGCAGCTTCCCCTCACCGGCGGCACCCCCACCCGCCTCTCCTGCAACCGCGGCGCCCAGTACGAACCCGCCGCCGACACCGCCACCCGCGTCATCTGGCTCGACGCCACCCCCGGTCGCACCGACCTCGTCAGCCGCGCCCGCCCCACCACCCACACCTGCTGACCGCCCCACCCCACCGCCCGAGGATCGGACCCCGGGACCACCCGGCGACCCGGTCCTCGGGCAGCCCCGCCGAACTTCCGCCCCACCGGCACCCGAGCGATCGACGGCGGCTGTCCTCCTCCGCCCGGCCGGGCCGGACCGAGGCAGCAAAAAGCCCTGCCGGCCCGCCTCTCAGGCGGGTCGGCAGGGCTTCAGCCAACGCTCACGGCGTCGCAGGTCAGCCGCTCGGTCCTCAGACGTTGAAGCCCAGGGCCCGCAGCTGCTCGCGGCCGTCGTCGGTGATCTTGTCCGGGCCCCACGGCGGCATCCAGACCCAGTTGATCCGCAGGTCCTGGACCAGGCCCTCGGTGGCGCTCTTGGCCTGGTCCTCGATGACGTCGGTCAGCGGGCAGGCCGCCGAGGTGAGCGTCATGTCGATGGTGGCCACGTCGGACTCGTCGATGTGGATGCCGTAGATCAGGCCGAGGTTGACCACGTCGATGCCCAGCTCGGGGTCGACCACGTCCATCAGGGCCTCGGTGAGGTCCTCGACGGAGACGGTGCCGGCCGTGGTGCCGACGATGACCGTGGGCCCCTCGGTGGTCTCGGCGGCGGCGGCCGGGGTGCCGGCCTCGGTGTCGCTCATGGATAGCTTCCTGTTCGGGAGTCAGTCGGTGGCGGGCTGCTCGGCCAGGGCCTTGGCGGTGGCGTCCTTCCAGGCCATCCAGCTCAGCAGCGCGCACTTCACCCGGGCGGGGTACTTGGAGACGCCGGCGAACGCGACCGCGTCCTCCAGCACCTCCTCGTCGCCCTCGCCCTGGCCCTTGCTCTGCATCAGCGCGAGGAACGCCTCCTGGACGGCCTGCGCCTCGCCGACGCTCTTGCCGACCACCAGGTCGTTCAGCACCGAGGCGCTGGCCTGGCTGATCGAGCAGCCCTGCGACTCGTAGGAGACGTCCGCCACGGTGGCGCCGTCCAGGCGCACCCGCAGGGTGATCTCGTCGCCGCAGGTCGGGTTGACGTGGTGCACCTCGGCGTCGCCGTCCCGCAGCCCCTTGCCGTGGGGGTTGCGGTAGTGGTCCAGGATGATCTCCTGGTACATGGAGTCCAGCTTCATGCTGCCACCCCTCCTCAGCCGAAGAAGTTGCGGACGTGGTGCAGGCCCTCGACCAGCTGGTCGACCTCACCCGGCGTCGAGTACAGGTAGAACGACGCCCTGGTGGTCGCCGGGATCCCGTACCGCAGGCAGACCGGGCGGGCGCAGTGGTGGCCCACCCGGACCGCGATGCCCTGCTCGTCCAGCACCTGGCCCACGTCGTGCGGGTGGATGTCACCGAGCACGAAGGAGATCGCCGCGCCGCGGTCCACGGCGGTGCGCGGGCCGATGATGCGCAGCTCGGGCACCTCCTGCAGGCGGTTCACCGCGTACTCGGTGATCGCGTGCTCGTGGGCGGCGATCCGCTCCATCCCGACGTTCGACAGGTAGTCGATGGCCGCGCCCAGCCCGACCGCCTGGGCGATCGGCGGGGTGCCGGCCTCGAACTTGTGCGGCGCCGGGGCGTAGGTGGACGAGCCCATCGTGACGGTCTCGATCATCTCGCCACCGCCGAGGAACGGCGGGAGGTCCTCCAGCAGCTCCTGACGGCCCCACAGCACGCCGATGCCGGTGGGCGCCAGCATCTTGTGCCCGGTGAAGGCGACGAAGTCGGCCTCCAGCGCCTGCACGTCCAGCACCATGTGCGGGGCGGCCTGCGAGGCGTCGATCAGCACCAGCGCGCCGACGTCCTGGGCGCGGCGCACGATCGCCTCGACCGGGTTGACGGTGCCCAGCAGGTTGGAGACCAGCGTGAAGGAGACGATCTTCGTCTTCTCGTTGATCAGCTGGTCGATGTTGGACAGGTCGAGCCGGCCCTCGTCGGTCAGCCCGAACCACCGCAGCTTCGCGCCGGTGCGCTGCGAGAGCAGCTGCCACGGCACGATGTTGGAGTGGTGCTCCATCTCGGTGATGACGATCTCCGAGTCCGCGTCCACGCGGTACGGCTCGTCGGCCCAGCCGAGCATGTTGGCGACCAGGTTGAGCGACTCCGAGGCGTTCTTGGTGAATATCACCTCGTCCCGGCTCGGTGCGTTGACGAACGCCGCGACCTTGTCGCGGGCGCCCTCGTACAGCGCCGTGGCCTCCTCGGCCAGCACGTGCACGCCGCGGTGCACGTTGGCGTTGTGCCGCTCGTAGTACGCGTTGAGCGCGTCCAGCACCTGGCGGGGCTTCTGCGAGGTGGCCGCGTTGTCCAGGTACACCAGGGGCTTGCCGTCGTGCAGCAGGCGCTGCAGGATCGGGAAGTCCTTGCGGATCGCGTCGGTGTCCAGCAGACCCGGCAGCGTCGAGCCGGGATGGATGATCGTCACTCGGAAGCGCCGCCCTTCACATAGGCCTCGTAGCCCTCGTTCTCCAGCTTGTCGGCCAGCTCGGCGCCACCGGACTCGACGATGCGACCGGCCGAGAACACGTGGACGTGGTCGGGCTTGATGTACCGCAGGATGCGCGTGTAGTGGGTGACCAGCAGGGTGCCCACCTCACCGGAGGCGGTGACCCGGTTGATGCCCTCGGAGACCTGGCGCAGCGCGTCGACGTCCAGGCCGGAGTCGGTCTCGTCGAGGATCGCGATCTTCGGCTTGAGCAGCTCGAGCTGGAGGATCTCGTGGCGCTTCTTCTCGCCGCCGGAGAAGCCCTCGTTGACGTTGCGCTCGGCGAAGGCCGGGTCCATCTGGAGCGTCGCCATGGCCTCCTTGACCTCCTTGACCCACAGCCGCAGCTTGGGGGCCTCGCCGCGGATCGCGGTGGCGGCGGTGCGCAGGAAGTTGGAGACCGAGACGCCGGGGACCTCGACCGGGTACTGCATGGCGAGGAAGACGCCCGCGCGGGCGCGCTCGTCCACGGTCATCGCCAGCACGTCCTCGCCGTCCAGCAGCACCTGGCCGCCGGTGACGGTGTACTTCGGGTGGCCGGCCAGGGTGTACGCCAGGGTGGACTTGCCCGAGCCGTTGGGGCCCATGATGGCGTGCGTCTCGCCCTGCTTGACGGTCAGGTCGACGCCGCGCAGGATCTCGCGGGCACCGTTCTCGGTGTCGACGGAGACGTGCAGGTCACGGATTTCAAGGGTTGCCATGCTCAGGACTCCTGGGTGACGGAGACGAGCACATCGTCCCCTTCGATCTTTACGGGGTATACGGGGACCGGCTTGGTGGCGGGCAGTCCCGAGGGCTTGCCGGTGCGCAGATCGAAGCTGGAGCCGTGCAGCCAGCACTCGATCCTGCAGTCCTCGACCTCGCCCTCGGAGAGCGAGACGTTCGCGTGCGAGCAGATGTCGTTGATCGCGAACACCTCGCCCTCGGTGCGCACGACCGCCACCGCGAGGCCGTCGAGCTCCACGCGCCGGGGCGTGTCCTCGTCCAGCTCGCTCAGCGCGCAGACGCGCAGGTACGTCATGCCACGCCCGCCAGCTCGTCCTCGATCTTCTCCAGCAGCTGGTCGTGCAGCTCGGCCACGCCGATCTGCTGGACCAGTTCGGCGAAGAAGCCGCGCACCACCAGGCGGCGCGCCTCGTCCTGCGGGATGCCGCGGGACTGCAGGTAGAAGAGCTGCTCGTCGTCGAAGCGGCCGGTGGCGGAGGCGTGGCCGGCCCCGACGATCTCGCCGGTCTCGATCTCCAGGTTCGGGATCGAGTCGACCCGGGCGCCGTCGGTGAGCACCAGGTTGCGGTTGTGCTCGTAGGTGTCGGTGCCCTCGGCGGCGGCGCGGATCAGCACGTCGCCGACCCAGACCGCGTGCGCGTCCTGGCCCTGCAGGGCGCCCTTGTAGACCACGTTGGAGCGGCAGTGCGGGGTGTCGTGGTCGATCTGCAGCCGGTGCTCGAGGTGCTGGCCGGCATCCGCGAAGTAGAGGCCGAAGAGCTCGGCCTCGCCGCCGGGGGCCGCGTAGGTGACCCGCGGGTGGATGCGCACCAGGTCGCCGCCGAAGGTCACCACGACCGACTTGAACGCGGCGTCCCGGCCGATCAGCGCGGTCTGCTGGGCGGCGTGCACCGCGTCGCGGTCCCAGTCCTGGATCGAGACGAAGGTCAGCTTGGCGCCGTCGCCGACCAGCAGCTCGACGTTGGCGGCCCGGGTGCCGGTGCCGGTGTGACCCAGCACCACGACGGCCTCGGCGAACGGCTTGACGTCGATCACCACGTGCGCGAAGCGGACGCCGCCCTCGCCGCGGACGTCGATGCGCACCGGCTCGGTGAGCACGGCGTCCTTCGGGACGGTGACCACCAGCGCCTGCTCGAAGGAGCTGTACGCCTGCGCGGCGACCCGGTCGACCGGCTTGCCGGCCCGGCCCAGGCGCTCGTCCCCGCGGCCCACCAGGTCGGCGGTGACGCCGTCCGGCAGGCTCAGCTCGACCTTGTCCTCGCCGGCGGTCGCGGTGAGCGCGGTGCCGTCGTGCAGGCCGGCCAGGCGGTGCAGCGGGGTGAACCGCCAGTCCTCCTCGCGGCCGGTGGGCACCGGGAAGTCGTTCACGTCGTACGAGGGCTTGACCGCGACGCGGGCGTCGATCGGCTGCTGCACGGTGGCCCGGCCGGTGCCGGGCCCGGCGAGCTGCGCGCCGGCGCCGGCGGTCCCGACCTCGATCGAACCGGCGGTGGTGGAGCCGGAGGTGTTCCCAGTGGCATTCAAAGGCATGTCAGCCATGGCTGTTCGTCGTGCTCTCTTCCTCAAAGGTACGGGGGGTACTGCCGGTTGACGACGCGTCAGCCGACAGAGCCCTCCATCTGCAGCTCGATCAGCCGGTTGAGCTCGAGCGCGTACTCCATCGGCAGCTCACGCGCGATCGGCTCGACGAAGCCGCGCACGATCATCGCCATCGCCTCGAACTCGGTCATGCCGCGGCTCATCAGGTAGAAGAGCTGGTCCTCGCTGACCTTGGAGACGGTCGCCTCGTGGCCCATCGAGACGTCGTCCTCGCGGACGTCCACGTACGGGTAGGTGTCCGAGCGGGAGATGGTGTCGACCAGCAGCGCGTCGCAGAGCACGTTGGACTTGGCGCCCTTGGAGCCCTCGCCGATCTCGATCAGACCGCGGTAGCTGGTGCGGCCGCCGCCACGGGCCACCGACTTGGAGACGATGTTGGAGGACGTGTTCGGCGCCATGTGCACCATCTTGGCGCCGGCGTCCTGGTGCTGGCCCTCGCCCGCGAAGGCGATCGAGAGGGTCTCGCCCTTGGCGTGCTCGCCCATCAGGTAGACGGCCGGGTACTTCATGGTGACCTTGGAGCCGATGTTGCCGTCGACCCACTCCATGGTCGCGCCCTCGTAGGCCACGGCCCGCTTGGTGACCAGGTTGTAGACGTTGTTCGACCAGTTCTGGATCGTCGTGTAGCGGCAGCGGCCGCCCTTCTTGACGATGATCTCGACCACGGCGCTGTGCAGCGAGTCCGAGGAGTAGATCGGCGCGGTGCAGCCCTCGACGTAGTGGACGTAGGCGTCCTCGTCGACGATGATCAGCGTCCGCTCGAACTGGCCCATGTTCTCGGTGTTGATCCGGAAGTAGGCCTGCAGCGGGATGTCCACGTGCACACCCTTCGGCACGTAGATGAACGAGCCGCCGGACCAGACCGCGGTGTTCAGCGCGGCGAACTTGTTGTCGCCCACCGGGATCACGCTGCCGAAGTACTCGTGGAAGATCTCCGGGTGCTGCTTGAGCGCGGTGTCCGTGTCGAGGAAGATCACGCCCTGCTCCTCCAGGTCCTCACGGATCTGGTGGTAGACGACCTCGGACTCGTACTGGGCGGCGACGCCGGCGACCAGGCGCTGCTTCTCCGCCTCCGGGATGCCGAGCTTGTCGTAGGTCGCCTTGATGTCGGCGGGCAGGTCCTCCCAGGACTCGGCCTGCTTCTCGGTCGACCGCACGAAGTACTTGATGTTGTCGAAGTCGATCCCCGAGAGGTCGGAGCCCCAGGTCGGCATCGGCTTCTTGCCGAAGAGCTTGAGGCCCTTCAGGCGCAGGTTGAGCATCCACTCCGACTCGGACTTCTTCGCCGAGATGTCGCGGACGACCTCCTCGCTCAGGCCGCGCTTGGCCACCGAGCCGGCCGCGTCGGGGTCCGACCAGCCGAACTCGTAGGTGCCCAGACCTTCGAGCTCCGGGTGGGAAACGGTGTCAGTCATGCGGGGTTCCTCCGCGCAGGCGCAGTCGGTGTTCCAGTGGTCGTACCGGCAGTCGGCGCTGCACCGGAATCCGCCCGGGGGGCGGAGGACGGTGCGGCACCGGGTGCCGGCACGTAGGTGGTGCAGACCCCGTCGCCGTGGGCGATGGTGGCCAGCCGTTGCACATGGGTGCCCAGGAGCTGGGAGAAGACCTCGGTCTCCGCCTCGCAGAGCTGGGGGAACTGCTCGGCGATGTGCGCGACCGGGCAGTGGTGCTGGCAGAGCTGGGCGCCGGCCGGGGCCTTGGAGGCCGAGGCGGTCGGCACTCGCCGCACGGTGGCAGCGTACCCGTCGGCGCTCAGCGCCCGGGCGAGCGCCTCGGTCCGGTCCTCGGCGGGGGCCTGGGCCAGGTCGCCGAGGTACTTCTGGCCCTGCTTGGCGAACCGGGCCCGGGCGAAGGCGGCGACCGCCTCCTCGCCCGCCGCGCCGCCGCCCACGGCCTCGGCGATCCAGCGCAGCGCGTCGGCGGCGAGCTGGTCGTAGGCCTGGTAGAAGGCGTCCCGGCCGGACTCGGTGAGGGCGAAGACCTTCGCCGGCCGGCCGCGCCCGCGGCTGCCGTAGACCCGCTGCTCGCGGGACTCCACCAGCCCGGAGGCGGCCAGACCGTCCAGGTGGCGGCGGACCGCCGCTGAGGTCAGGCCCAGGCGGGTGGCCAGGTCGGTGGCGGAGGAGGGACCGTGGTCCAGGATGGAACGGGCGACCCGGTCACGGGTGGCCCGGTGGCCGTCCAGCAGCACCTCCGCCGAGGTCGCGGGCACCGGGAAGCCGGGGGCCGACTCGGCCTCCAGCTCCTGCGGGTGCTCGCGCATGTTTTTCACAACACCATTGTTGCGTAATTACTTCCGGACGGACAACCCGTGATCCACGCCTCAGCGGTGGGATCCATCACGCAGGCAAGCCTTACCTGGCCTGCCGAAACCGTCCGGGAGGCCCGGTCGGGACACCCCGCGCGGCCCTCTTACACTCGCCGGTATGCAGACAACACCCGCGGTCGAGATCGCCGGGCTGGTCAAGCGGTACGGCGACAAGACCGCGGTGGACGGCCTGGACCTGCGCATCGAGCGCGGCACCGTCACCGCCGTGCTCGGGCCCAACGGAGCCGGCAAGACCACCACCATCGAGACCTGCGAGGGCTACCGCCGCCCCGACGCGGGCACCGTGCGCGTGCTGGGCCTCGACCCGCAGCGGCAGGCGGCCGAGCTGCGGCCCCGGATCGGGGTGATGCTCCAGGCCGGGGGCGTGTACGCGGGCGCCCGCGCCGTCGAGATGCTCCGGCACACCGCCAAGCTGCACGCCCACCCGCTGGACGTGGACGCGCTGGTCGAGCGGCTGGGCCTGGGTTCCTGCGGCCGGACCACCTACCGCCGGCTCTCCGGCGGGCAGCAGCAGCGGCTCGCGCTGGCGATGGCCGTGGTCGGCCGCCCCGAGCTGGTCTTCCTGGACGAGCCCACCGCCGGACTCGACCCGCAGGCCCGCCGGGCCACCTGGGACCTGGTGCGCGACCTGCGCCGCGACGGCGTCACCGTGGTGCTGACCACGCACGCCATGGACGAGGCCGAGCAGCTCGCCGACGCGGTCGCGATCGTCGACCGCGGCCGGGTGATCGCCGGCGGCAGCCCCGACGAGCTGTGCCGCGACGGCGCCGAGAGCAGCCTGCACTTCGAGGGCCCGGCCGGCCTCGACCTCGGCGCGCTCACCAAGGTGCTCCCCGACGGCGCCGCGGCGACCGAACTCGCGCCCGGCAGCTACCGGGTGCAGGCGCCGATGGATCCGCGGCTGGTCGCCACCGTGACCGCCTGGTGCGCCGACGCCGGCGTGCTGCCCGAGAGGCTGACCGTGCAGCGGCGCGGCCTCGAGGACGTCTTCCTCGAACTGACCGGACGGGACCTGCGCTCATGACCACTCCCGGCACCTACGCGCCGAAGCCCGGCGCGGCCCCGCTGGCCCGGATGCTGCTGGCCCAGACCGCGTTCGAGACCCGGATGCTGCTGCGCAACGGCGAGCAGCTGCTGCTCACGGTGGTCATCCCCACCGTGCTGCTGGTGCTCTTCAGCGCGGTCGACGTGGTCGCGGTGACCGGCCCCGGCCGGCGGGTGGACTTCCTGGCCCCCGGACTGCTGGCGCTGGCCGTGATGTCCACCGCCTTCACCGGCCAGGCCATCGCCACCGGCTTCGAGCGCCGCTACGGGGTGCTCAAGCGCCTGGGGGCCAGCCCGCTGCCGCGCTGGGCGCTGCTGAGCGCCAAGACCGGCTGCGTGCTGGTCACCGAGGTCCTCCAGGTCGCCCTGCTCTCGGTGATCGCGCTGGCGCTGGGCTGGTCGCCGCACGGCGACCCCCTCGCGGTGGCCCTGCTGCTGGTGCTGGGCACCGCCGCCTTCTCGGGCCTGGGCCTGCTGATGGCCGGGACCCTGAAGGCCGAGGCCACCCTGGCCGGCGCCAACCTGGTCTTCATCCTGCTGCTGCTGGCCGGCGGGGTGATCGTGCCGCTGAGCAGGTTCCCCGCCGCCGTGCAGTCGGTGCTGGGCCTGCTGCCGATCAGCGCGCTGTCGCACGGACTGCGCTCGGTGCTGCAGAACGGCGCGTCGCTGCCCTGGTCGGACCTCGGGATCCTGGCCGGCTGGGCGGTGCTGGCCCTGGCGGCGGCCGCCCGGTTCTTCCGCTGGGAGTAGACCCGGCGCAGCGAAGCCCGGGGGGCGGGGACCGTCGCGGTCCCCGCGGGCCCGGCCGGGCGGCCCGTGCTCAGTGCCGGCCGTCGGGCCGGCGGCGGCCGACGTAGACCAGCCCGCCACCGACCACCAGCACCGCCGCGCCCACCCCGGCGATCAGGCCGGCGTTGCTGCCGCCGCCGGTGAAGGCGAGCGAGGGCGCGGTGCTGCTCGGCTTGGGCACGGCCGAGGTGGCCACCACCGGGGCCGCCGAGGTCGGCGCCGCGCTGCTGGGCCTGGCGCTGGCCGGCGCCACGGTGCTGGGTGCCGCAGTGGTCGGCGCCGGGGTGGTCGGCGCCACGGAGCTCGGGCTCGGGCTCGGTGAGGGCGGCGCCGTGGTGGGGCTGGGCGTCGGCGTCGGCGTCGGCGTCGGGCAGACCTGAAGGGTCTTGGTCTCCGTGCCGGACCAGTGGTTCTCGCCCTTGGGGTCGTCCGAGGTGTAGACGACCAGCACCGCCGTGATCGGCTTGGGATGGTCGGTCGGCACCGTGAAGACCTGGTGGAACGCGGTGTCGAACTTGACCTTGTCGAGCTTCTTCTCGCCGTCCAGGGTCAGGCTGACCTCGTTGTCGGCCTTCGCCTGGTACGACGTGAGGTCGATGGTGACCGACGAGCAGGTCGTGGTCATGTCGAACGTGTGCGCCGAGGCCGCGGTGGCCAGCAGCCCGGTGGAGAGCACCGCGAGCGTCGCCGCCCCGGCGAGTGTGCGGCCGGATATCAGCCTCTGTCGCGCCATAACCATGTGTTCCTCTTCCGTACAGGACTGTGCAGCACGGGCGTTGCAAAGATCCGTAAGCGACCGACTACACCTGGTGCGGGGGACTCTACCGGCACCCGCGCCCCGTTCCACCCCCGCAGAACGGCCGGATTACGTCTGTGCGGTGGGGGGTTGGCGTGCTGGAGCGGGCCGATACCCGTCTCACCTCAGGCAACGGCCGCGCGATCCAGCCACGTTGCTTTGATCACATGACGTCAAAATAGTCGGACCCCTGTGACCGGAGATGATCAACAGGGGTCCGATTCGGGACAGCTGAGCAAATATCAGGACTTCCGGGCCGCCCGGCGCCGGGTGGCCAGCACGATGCCACCACCGGCCGCCAGCACCAGCAGGCCGCCCACCGTCAGCGGAACGATCCCGTCCGCGCCGGTGAACGCCAGGCCGCCGTGCGGGGCGGCCGGGCTCGGGCTCGCCGCGCCCGGCGTGGCCACCGCTCCGCCCGACGGGGTGGTGGCCACCGCGGCCGGCGCCGGGGCGCTGCCCGACGGCCGAGCGCCTGCAGGGGTGGTCGCCGGGTGGGCGGTCGGGGCGGTCGGCGAGGCGGTGACGCCCGGCGTGCTCGGCCCGCCGGGGGTGCTGCCCGGGGTCGAGGGGGTGGACACCGGCGCGCTCGGGGCGGCCGGGCCGCCGCTCGGCGGCGAGCTCGACGGCACGGTCGGCGGCAGGCTGGGCGCGCCGGAGGGCACCGGCGGCACCGGGAGGCAGGCGGTGAACGGGGAGTGGTGGGTCTCCGCTCCCCCGCTGCCGGTCAGCGAACGGGCGATCACCGAGCCGTTGACCGGGCCGCCGGTGCCCAGGTCGAAGGCCGCGTCGGGGGCCAGCACGCTGCCGGCCCAGGCCAGCGCGCTGTTCTTGACCACCGTGGTGGCGGTCGGCAGGTTCCACAGCAGCGCGGCGCGCACCGCGCCGCCGTCCGCGCTCTGCAGCTTGTCGTCCAGCACGTAGCCCTGCTTCGTGTGGTCCCAGAGCCACATCGAGGTGGTGCCGGCGGACCGCGAGTCGTAGCCCTCCCCCGTCACGGTGACCACCGCGACCGCGCCGGCCGGGACCTTCAGCCGGATCGCCCGGGCGCCCTCCAACTGCGCCGCGCTCACCACGAAGCCGTTGTAGGCGCTGTCGGTGCCGGTCAGCGTCAGGGTCGCCGCGGCACCGCTGCCCTCGGCGAGGACCGTGCTGCCGGCCGAGGCGCCGCGCGCGGCGAGCGCGGCGGACAGGCCGCGCAGCGTGGCGAACTCGGCGGCGAAGTCGATCGGCGAGGGGCCGTGCACCACCGTGCCCGCGTGCCCCTCCAGCCGGCCGGCGCCGAACTTCCGGCCGGCGTAGACGCCGTTGCCCTTCATCACCTCGGTGTTGCCGTCACCGACCGTGATGTTCCCGCCGACCACCAGCGCGTTGCCGCCGGGCAGCGCCTTGACCTGGGCGTCCGTCAGCTCCTGGCCGACGCTGAAGCCGTGACCGAAGTCGGCGTTGCCGCCGACCGCCACCGCCCCCTCGGCGTCCGGGCCGTGCGAGTCGTCGCCCTCGACGAACTCCCCGTACAGGCCGGCCACGCCGAAGCCCTGGCAGGTCGCGGCGGCGGGCGTGACGGGGACGGCGGGCGTGGCGAGGGCGGCCGGCGCGACGAGCGCGCCCAGGGCGAGCGAGCCGCCCAGGGCCAGGGCCGCGGCGGGTACGGATATGCGCATGTGCTGGATCTCCGCTGGTGGGTGCGGTGCGGATGGGGGATGACAGCGCACTCTCCCGGCCGGCGGCCACAATGGTCAAGACCAATGTCCGACCTGATCCGGAGGGTCCCGGTTTGTCGCCCCACCGGGTCCGGCCCCCACCGCGCGCCGGCGGCCCGCGCCCCCGCCGCAAGATCGCCCCGGGGGCAACCTAGGATGAATCCGTGCGTACCCCCTTCTCCCTGCTCGCCGAACGCTGGCAGCCGTCCGCCACCCTCGTGCGGCGGGCCGCACTGAGCGCGCTGGTGATGAGCGTCGTCATCGTGGTGACCGGCGGCGCGGTCCGGCTCACCGGCTCCGGCCTCGGCTGCAGCACCTGGCCCACCTGCACCGCCGAGAGCCTGACGCCGACGCCCGCGATGGGCGTGCACGGCGTCATCGAGTTCACCAACCGGATGCTCACCTACGTGCTCTGCGCGGCGGTCGGCTGGGCGATCCTGGCGGCCCGCTGCGCCCGGCCCTGGCGCCGCCCGCTGACCCGGCTCGGCTGGGCCCAGTTCTGGGTGGTGATGAGCAACGCCGTGCTCGGCGGCATCACCGTGCTGGCCGGCCTCAACCCGTACGTGGTGGCCGCCCACATGCTCGCGGCGCTGGCACTGGTCTGGGTCGCCCTGCTGACCTGGGAGCGCGCCAAGGAGGGCGACGGACCGGTCCGGCCGCTGGTCGCCGGCCCGCTGCGACAGCTGGCAGGCGTCCTGGTGGGGGTGACCGGCGCGCTGGTGGTGGCCGGCACCCTGGTGACCGGCGCCGGTCACCACCCGGGCGACTCCAGCGACGTGCCGCGGATCCCGATCGGCTACGACCGCCTCGCCCAGGTGCACGCCGACCTGGCCTTCGCGGTGGTCGGCCTCTCGCTGGCGGTGATCTTCGTGCTGGCGGCGGTCAAGGCGCCGGCGGCCGCCCGGGCCCGCGGCCGCGAGCTCTTCGTGGTGCTGCTCGCCCAGGGCGTGATCGGCTACGTGCAGTACTTCACCGACGTGCCCGAGGTCCTGGTCGGCCTGCACATGCTCGGTGCCACGCTGACCTGGATCGCCGCGCTGCGGATCCCGCTGGCGCTGCGCACCCGTGACGTCGAGGCGCCCGCCGCCGAGGACGGGGACCGGGTCGGCGGGGTCGAGCCGGTCGACGCGCCGGCCCTGAGCGCCCAGCGCACCGCCGTCTGAGCCGTCCGCCCGAACCCGCCGGCAGCACGAAGGCCCTGGCCCCCACCGCACCGGGGGGCCAGGGCCTGTCTCGTGGGCTCGCCGGTCGGTCCGGCCCGTACCCGGACCGGCCGGCGGAGCGTCACCCGCCGAGCTGGATGCCCGCCATCCGCTTCCACTCGTACGAGCCGGTGCGCACCTTCAGGGCGAGCTCGCCCTCGAAGGAGTCGTGCAGCGTGACGCCGGCCAGCTCGGCGGCCCGGCGGCCGACCTGCTAGCTGGGCGCCACCTGGTCGCCCCAGGAGCCGTCCTGGCCCACCAGCACGATCCGGGTGGCCACCCGGCCGACGTACTCGACCACGCCGTCGGCGCTGCCGCCGTGCTGCCGGGCGAACGCGGTCAGGTTCTTGGCGATGCGCTTGGCGCGGCGCTCGGCGCGGGCGTCCGAAGCGGCGGGGGCGAGGGTCTCTGCGCTGCTCATGCCCGCATGCTACCCACGGGTAGCGGAGCTGGCGACGGCAGGGACGTGTGCCGCCGACCACAGCGCGCCACCGGACCTCGACCCGGCCGGCCGCCAGGCCCGGGGGCGGGAACGCCGACGGCCCCGGCGTGTCGTGTAACGCCGGGGCCGTCTGCGGCCAAGTACCGGGTGAGGGGCTCGCTACCCGAGGGAGCCGGTCACCCGGTGAAGGGATCGATCGCGATCGCCACCATCAGCAGCGTCAGGTAGGTGATGGACCAGTGGAACAGCCGCATCTCCTTGAGCTTGGCCCCCTCCAGGCCGGCCTTGGCCCGGGCGTGCAGGCCGTGCGCCTCCTTGAGCCAGAAGCCGCCGAGCAGCACCGCCGAGACCGGGTACAGCCAGCTGGTGTGGGCCAGCGGCCAGAGCAGCAGCGAGACCCCCACCATCACCCAGGAGTAGGCCACGATCTGACGCGCCACCGCGAGGTTGCCGGCGGTCACCGGCAGCATCGGCACACCGGCCTTCGCGTAGTCGTCGCGGACCTTCATGGAGAGCGGCCAGTAGTGCGGCGGCGTCCAGAAGAAGATCACCAGGAAGAGCACGAACGGCGCCCAGCTCAGCGAGCCGGTCACCGCCGCCCAGCCGACCAGCACCGGCATGCAGCCGGCGATGCCGCCCCAGACGATGTTCTGCGCGGTCCGCCGCTTGAGGCCGAGCGTGTAGACGAAGACGTAGAAGAGCAGCCCCGCCAGCGCCAACCCGGAGGCGAGCCAGTTGACGAAGTAGCCCAGCCACAGGGTGGAGACGACTCCCAGGGTGATCCCGAAGACCACGGCCTCGCGCGGCGAGACCATCCCGGTCACCAGCGGCCGGCGCTCGGTGCGGCTCATCACCGCGTCGATGTCGCGGTCGATGTACATGTTCAGCGCGTTGGCCCCACCGGCGGAGAGGTACCCCCCGATGACGACCGCCAGGACGAGCCAGAGGTCGGGCACCCCGCGCTGCGCCAGGAACATCACCGGCACCGTGCTCATCAGCAGCAGCTCGATGATCCGAGGCTTGGTCAGTGCGACAAATGCCCCGACACGGGCCCCGAACGGCCGGTGCGCGGGGGTCGTCCCGAGGACCCCGGCGGGGCGGGATTCGACGGCGGTCACGAACACCCCAACTGAAGATGAAGCTTCGCAGGCGTCCACGGGTCGATTGCTCGTGAATCCGTTCACGCTGCGCGTACCACGCCACCTTAGACGGTGCATATCTCCCGATCCGCCCCGGGGTCCGCTGACGGGGCCCAACCGCACACCCGTGGGTGAACTCCGCAGTTCGCCGGTGGCCGACCCCGGACAAAACAGGCCAAGGTAGTACCGGCGACGCAGGTGCGCCACCCCCGCCGGAACCGGGAATGAGGCCGCGAAACCACCGGTTGCTGCCACACGGAAGGCGGCCCCCGGGCCGGACGGTAGGCTCACCCGAAGAAGCGGGATCAACCCTCCGTGACCGGCATGACCGAACGACATCCGGCCCACAGCGACGTGGCCGACCCGGTCCCCTTCACGGGGTCACACTTCAATACGGAAGGAGCCCTGAGAAGGGTGAGCACCACGCCGACGAACGCAATCGAGTGGACCGAGCTGGACGAGCGGACCGTTGACACGGCCAGGGTCCTGGCCATGGACGCGGTCCAGAAGGTCGGAAACGGGCACCCCGGCACGGCGATGGCCCTCGCCCCCGCGGCCTACCTCCTCTTCCAGCGCTTCCTGCGCCACGACCCGACGGACCCCCACTGGGTCGGGCGCGACCGCTTCGTGCTCTCCCCCGGGCACACCAGCATGACCCTCTACACCCAGCTCTTCCTCTCCGGCTACGGCCTGGAGCTGGACGACCTGAAGGCGTTCCGGGTCGCCGGCAGCCGCACCCCGGGCCACCCCGAGCACGGCCACACCGCCGGGGTGGAGACCACCACCGGCCCGCTCGGCCAGGGCATCGGCAACGCGGTGGGCATGGCGATGGCCGCCCGCTACGAGCGCGGCCTCTTCGATCCGCAGGCCGCCCCGGGCAGTTCCCCGTTCGACCACACCATCTGGGCCATCGTCTCCGACGGCGACCTGGAGGAGGGCATCTCCGCCGAGGCGTCCTCGCTGGCCGGCCACCAGAAGCTCGGCAACCTGGTCGCGGTCTACGACGACAACCACATCTCGATCGAGGGCGACACCCAGACCGCCTTCTCCGAGGACGTCCTGGCGCGCTACGAGGCCTACGGCTGGCACGTCCAGCGCATCAGCCCCAAGGACAGCGGCGACATCGACGTGCAGGCCCTCGCCGACGCGCTGACCGCGGCCAAGGCCGAGACCTCGCGCCCGTCCATCATCGCGATGCGCACGATCATCGCCTGGCCCGCCCCCGACGCGCAGAACACGGCCAAGGCCCACGGCTCGGCGCTCGGCGCGGCCGAGATCGCCGCGACCAAGAAGGTGCTGGGCTTCGACCCGGAGCGCACCTTCGAGGTCTCCGACGAGGTCCTCAGCCACGCCCGCCAGGTGATCCAGCGCGGCAAGGCCGCCCGGGCCGAGTGGGAGCGGTCCTTCGCCGAGTGGCGCGCGGCCGACGCCGCCCGCGCCGCGGAGTTCGACCGCGTCCAGGCCGGCGAGCTGCCGAACGGCTGGAAGAAGCAGCTGCCGTCCTTCCCGGCCGGCAAGGACGTCGCCACCCGCAAGGCCAGCGGCGACACCCTCAAGGCACTCGGTGCGGTGATCCCGGAGCTGTGGGGCGGCTCGGCCGACCTCGCGGAGTCCAACCTCACCACCATCGACGAGGAGAGCTCCTTCCTCCCCGAAGGCAACCCGCTCAAGTCGGCCAGCCCCTACGGCCGCACGATCCACTTCGGGATCCGCGAGCACGCCATGGGCTCGACCATGAACGGCATCGCCCTGCACGGCAACACCCGGGTCTTCGGCGGCACCTTCCTGGTCTTCGCCGACTACATGCGCCCGGCGGTGCGGCTCGCCGCGCTGATGAAGCTGCCGGTCACCTACGTCTGGACGCACGACTCGATCGGCCTCGGCGAGGACGGCCCGACCCACCAGCCGGTCGAGCACCTGGCCGCGCTGCGGGCGATCCCGGGCCTGTCGATGGTCCGCCCGGCCGACGCCAACGAGACCGCCGTCGCCTGGCGCACCGTGCTGGAGCGGCACACCAGCCACCCCGGCCCGGTCGGCCTGGCGCTGACCCGCCAGGGTGTGCCGACCTGGGACCGCGAGGTCTTCGGCTCCGCCGAGGGCACCGCCAAGGGCGGCTACGTGCTGGCCGAGGCCTCCGACGGCGCCCCCAAGGTGATCCTGATCGGCACCGGCTCCGAGGTGCAGCTCGCGGTCCGGGCCCGCGAGGTGCTGGAGGCCGAGGGCATCGCCACCCGGGTGGTCTCGATGCCGTCCATCGAGTGGTTCAACGAGCAGGACCAGGCCTACCGCGACCAGGTCCTGCCCTCGACCGTCAAGGCCCGCGTCTCGGTCGAGGCCGGCATCGCCCAGGGCTGGCGCGAGCTGGTCGGCGACCACGGCCAGATCGTGAGCCTGGAGCACTTCGGTGCCTCGGCCGACTTCCAGGTGCTGTTCCAGGAGTTCGGCATCACCGCCGAGGCCGTGGTGCACGCCGCCCACAAGTCGCTCCGCTCGCTGGAAGCCGTCAACCGCTAGGCCTCCCCGGGCCGCGCACCCGGCGGACACCAGCCGACCCCGGCGGGTGCGCGGCCCCTCCCGCTACCTGACGTACCGATGATCGAAGGACTGAGCAGCATGACTGACGCACTGAAGCGCCTCAGCGACGAAGGCGTGGCGATCTGGCTCGACGACCTCAGCCGCAGCCGGCTGACCTCCGGCAACCTGGCCGAGCTCGTGCAGACCAAGCACGTGGTGGGCGTGACCACCAACCCGACGATCTTCCAGAAGGCGATCGCCGGCAGCGGCGACTCCTCCTACGACGCCCAGCTGCGCGACCTGGCGGTGCGCAAGCTCACCACCGACGAGGCGATCCGCATGATCACCACGGCGGACGTGCGCGACGCCGCCGACGTGCTGCGCCCGGTCTACGACGCGAGCAACGGCCGCGACGGCCGGGTCTCCATCGAGGTCGACCCGCGCCTGGCCCACGAGACCGCCGTCACGGTCGCCGAGGCCAAGCAGCTGTGGTGGCTGGTGGACCGTCCCAACGTCTTCATCAAGATCCCCGCCACCCGGGCCGGCCTGCCGGCGATCAGCGAGGTCATCGCCAAGGGCATCAGCGTCAACGTCACGCTGATCTTCTCGCTGGAGCGCTACAAGGCCGTCATCGACGCCTACCTGACCGGCCTGGAGCAGGCCAAGGCCAAGGGCATCGACCTCTCCTCGATCGAGTCGGTGGCCTCCTTCTTCGTCTCCCGGGTCGACACCGAGATCGACAAGCGCCTGGACGCCATCGGCGGCGAGGCCAAGGAGCTGCGCTCCAAGGCCGCGCTGGCCAACGCCCGCCTCGCCTACCAGGCGTACGAGGAGGTCTTCGGCTCGGTCGACGGCAAGAAGCCGGCCGGCGAGCGCTGGCGCGCCCTGGAGGCGGCCGGCGCCAAGGCGCAGCGCCCGCTCTGGGCCTCCACCGGCGTCAAGGACCCGGCCCTGCCGGACACCCTGTACGTCACCGAGCTGGTCGCTCCCGGCACCGTCAACACCATGCCCGAGGCCACCCTGGACGCCACCGGCGACCACGGCCAGGTCACCGGCGACACCATCACCTCGGCCTACGCCGACGCGCAGGCCGTGCTGGACGCGCTGGCCGCGGCCGGCGTCGACTACGACGACGTCGTGCAGGTCCTGGAGGACGAGGGCGTGGCCAAGTTCGAGGCCTCCTGGCTGGAGCTGCTCGACACCGTGACGGCCTCGCTGGCCTCCTTCGCGGCCGACGGCAAGTGACCCCTGCTCGCACGACGCACTGAAGCGGAGCCCAGCAGTGAGCAATGGACAGGCATTTCCCGACCTCGAGGGGTCCGAGGTGACGCAAGGAACGGTTCCGCAGCAGCCCGCGAACCCGCTGCGTGACCCGGCCGACCGCCGGCTGCCGCGGATCGCGGGCCCCTCGGGTCTGGTCATCTTCGGGGTCACCGGCGACCTCTCCCGCAAGAAGCTGATGCCGGCGATCTACGACCTGGCCAACCGCGGCCTGCTGCCGCCGGGCTTCTCGCTGGTGGGCTTCGCCCGCCGCGAGTGGGAGGACGAGGACTTCGCGAAGGAGGTGCACGACGCCGTCAAGGAGCACGCCCGCACGCCCTTCCGCGAGGAGGTCTGGCAGCAGCTCGCCAAGGGCATGCGCTTCGTGCAGGGCACCTTCGACGACGACGCCGCCTTCGACACCCTGCGGCAGACCATCGAGGACCTCGACAAGGCGCAGGGCACCAGCGGCAACTTCGCCTTCTACCTCTCGGTGCCGCCGAAGTTCTTCCCCAACGTGGTGCAGCAGCTCAAGAAGCACGGGCTGGCCGACCCGCCGAAGGGCTCCTGGCGCCGCGCGGTGATCGAGAAGCCCTTCGGTCACAACCTGGAGAGCGCGCAGGAGCTCAACAAGGTCGTGCACGAGGTCTTCCCGCGCGACGAGGTCTTCCGGATCGACCACTACCTGGGCAAGGAGACGGTCCAGAACATCCTGGCGCTGCGGTTCGCCAACTCGATGTTCGAGCCGATCTGGAACCGGTCGTACGTGGACCACGTGCAGATCACGATGGCCGAGGACATCGGCATCGGCGGCCGGGCCGGGTACTACGACGGCATCGGCTCGGCCCGCGACGTGATCCAGAACCACCTGCTCCAGCTGATGGCGCTCACCGCCATCGAGGAGCCGGCCTCCTTCCACCCGAAGGCGCTGGTCGCGGAGAAGCTCAAGGTGCTCAGCGCGGTGCAGCTGCCCAAGGACCTGGGCCTGCACACCGTGCGGGGCCAGTACGCGAGCGGCTGGCAGGGCGGCGAGGAGGTGCTCGGCTACCTCGACGAGGACGGCATCGACCCGAACTCCAAGACCGACACCTTCGCGGCCATCAAGCTGGAGATCAACAACCGGCGCTGGGCCGGGGTCCCGTTCTACCTGCGGACCGGCAAGCGCCTGGGCCGCCGGGTGACCGAGATCGCGGTGGTCTTCCAGCGCGCCCCGTACCTGCCGTTCGACTCCTACGCGACCGAGGAGCTGGGGCAGAACGCCCTGGTCATCCGGGTGCAGCCGGACGAGGGCGTCACGGTGCGGTTCGGCTCCAAGGTGCCGGGCACCTCGATGGAGGTCCGGGACGTCACGATGGACTTCGCCTACGGCGAGTCGTTCACCGAGTCGAGCCCGGAGGCGTACGAGCGGCTCATCCTGGATGTGCTGCTCGGCGACGCCAACCTGTTCCCGCGGCACCAGGAGGTCGAGCTCTCCTGGGAGATCCTCGACCCGATCGAGAAGTACTGGGACCAGCACGGCAAGCCCGCGCAGTACCCGGCCGGGACCTGGGGTCCCGCCGAGGCGGACGAGATGCTCGCACGAGACGGCAGGAGCTGGCGCCGGCCATGAGGATCGACCTGACGGACACCACGTCAAGCAAGATCAACAACGCGTTGATGGACGCCCGCCGGGCCAGCGGTTCCACTGCTGCCGGCATGGTCCTCACGCTGGTCATCGTGGTCGACGAGGGCAGCGCGTACGACGCCCTCCGCGCCGCGAACGACGCTTCGCGCGAGCACCCCTCGCGCACCCTCGCGGTGATCAAGCGGGCCGGCCGCTCGCCGCGGGCCCGCGCCGGCACCCGGCTGGACGCCGAGATCCTGGTCGGCACCGACGCCGGCTCGGGCGAGACGGTCGTGCTGCGGATGCACGGCGAACTCGTCTCGCACGCCCAGTCGGTGGTGCTGCCGCTGCTGCTGCCGGACGCCCCCGTGGTGGTCTGGTGGCCGGAGAACGCGCCGCTGCACCCGGCGCAGGACCCGCTCGGCGCGATCGCCCAGCGCCGGATCACCGACGCGGTGACCGCCGAGTCGCCGGTGGGGCAGCTCAGCGTGCGCGCCGAGAGCTACACCCCCGGTGACACCGACCTCGCCTGGACCAGGATCACCGGCTGGCGCTCGATGCTGGCCGCCGCCCTGGACCAGCGCCCGGTCACCGTCACCTCCGCCGTGGTCGAGGGCGAGTCCTACAACCCCAGCGTGGAGCTGCTCGGGCTCTGGCTGGCCAACCGCCTCGACGTGCCGGTCGAGCGGGTGGTCACCAACGGCCCCGGCATCACCTCGGTCACGCTGCGCAGCAAGGACGGCCCGATCGTCCTGGACCGCCCGGACGGGCTGCTGGGCACGCTCTCCATCCCCGGCTCGCCGGACCGGATAGTGGCCCTCAAGCGGCGCGACACCGCGGAGCTGATCGCCGAGGAACTGCGCCGGCTCGACCCGGACGACATCTACGCGGCCGCGGTGCGCACCGGTGTGGAGCGGCTCAGTGAGCCGTCGACCGCCGAGATGCAGGCGGCGAACGTGCCCGCCACCACCACCGTCGTCGAGGCGGCGGTGGCCACCGCGCGGGTGACCGCCAAGGTGCGGGCCGTGGAGGCCGCCGTGGCGGAGGCCGCGGGCGAGGCGGCCATGGCCGCTCCCGCCCCGGCCGAGGCCACGCCGGTGGTCGCGAAGAAGGCGCCGGCGAAGAAGGCCGGTGGCAAGGGCGCGGCGAAGAAGGCCGAGGCCGCGAGCGCGCCCAAGAAGGCGGCCACCCGCAAGCGGAGCGGCGCGTGAGTCCCGTCCCGCAGCTGGTGGTGCACCGCGACAAGGAGCTGATGGCCCAGGCGGCGGCCGCCCGACTGATCACCAAGATCGTCGACGCGCAGTCCGCCCGGGGCATCGCCTCCGTGGTGCTCACCGGCGGGCGCAACGGCAACGCGCTGCTCGCGGCCGTCGCCGCCTCCCCCGCGCGGGACGCGGTGGACTGGTCGCGGCTCGACCTCTGGTGGGGCGACGAGCGGTTCGTGCCCGCCGCCGATCCGGACCGCAACGCGGTGCAGGCCACCGGCGAGTTGCTCGCACGGGTGCCGCTGGATCCGGCGCGGGTGCACCCGATGCCCGCCTCGGACGGGGTGGACGGGGCGGATGTCGAGGCCGCCGCCGAGCGGTACGCGCAGGAGCTGGCCAAGGCCGCCGGTCCGCAGGACCGCGGCCGGGTGCCCGCCTTCGACGTGCTGCTGCTGGGCGTCGGCCCGGACACCCACGTGGCCTCGCTCTTCCCCGAGCACCCGGGCGTGCGCGAGAGCGCGCGGACGGTGGTCGGGGTGCGCGGGGCCCCCAAGCCGCCGCCCACCCGGATCTCGCTCACCCTGCCGGCCATCCGCGCGGCCCGCGAGGTCTGGCTGCTGGCGGCCGGCGAGGACAAGGCCGACGCCGTGGCGCTGGCGCTCTCCGGTCCGGGCGAGCTGCTGGCCCCGGCCAGCGGGGCGTACGGCACCAGCCGCACGCTCTGGCTGCTGGACCGCGCGGCCGCCGACCGGATCCCGCCGCAGCTCTACCCGCCGGCCTCCGCCTGAGACACCTCACGCCCGGCCGGGCGACCTCACACGCCGTCGGGGCGGTGCGCCAACTGCGCACCGCCCCGACGGCGTTGTCACACCCTCACGGCCGAAGCGGGCCGCTGTGGGCCGGCGCGCACTCTCCCAGCGGCTCGCGCTCCCAGCGCCGCTCGCCGTCCTGCCACCGCTCGGTGGGGGCCAGCCCGGCCGCCGCCGCGACCCCTCCGGCGGCGGCGTGATCGGGGTGCACATGGGCGACCACCCGCAGGCCCGCCAGGTGCCCGGCCACCGCGCGGGCGGCCTCCTTGGCGATCCCGCGCCCCTGCCAGCCGGTGCCCACCACCCAGGCGATCTCCGCCTCACCGCCCGCCAGCGTGGCCTGGACCCAGCCGACCAGCGGCCCCGCGCCGTCCTCGCGCCCCTCGTCGTCGCCGGGCCGCGCCTCACCGCCGGGCCGCACCTCGCCACCGGGCCGCGCCGGATCGCCGTCCAGCCGCACCACCCAGTTGCACCAGGTCTCGGCCGGGTCCGGCGAGCCGGCCTCCCACCGCTGGTAGCGGACCCTCAGCTGCTCGGCCGTCAACGGCGCGTCCCCGATGAAGGTGTGCAGCGCGGGATCGCCGAGCACCTCGGCCATCTCGGCGGCGTGCTCGGCGCGCAGCGGCAGCAGGGTCAGCCGCTCGGTCCTGATGGTCACTCGGCTCCTCGGGTCGGGGACGGCCGCGCCACCCCCGGGCAGCACGACGGGCGCGGACCGTGTCGGTCCGCGCCCGGGTGTGGAAGGTCCGGCATCCTGGATACCGTGCGCGTCGCGCCGCCGGCTCCCGGTGCTTCGGCCTCCGGTCGCTCAGATCTCGCCGCGCAGCTTGGCCAGCGCCTCGGCGAGGATCGCCTCGCCGTCGGCGTCGGTGCGACGCTCGCGGACGTAGGCCAGGTGCGTCTTGTACGGCTCGTTGCGCGAGGGCGCCGGCGGGTTGTGCTCGTCCTGTCCGGCCGGGAACCCGCAGCGCGGGCAGTCCCAGGTGTCCGGGATGACGGCCTCGGCGGCGAAGCTGGGGCGCGTCTCGTGCTTGTTGGCGCACCAGAAGGAGATCCGGTTGCGGGGGGCGGACTCGCCGCGCTCCGCCTCACCCATCGGGCCTGCCCCGACCCTGCTGCCACGGATGGCGTTGCCACTTGCCACGGTCTGACTCCCTGCGTGCCCTATCCGCCTGGTCTACCCAGACGCTGCCGACCGCACCCCAGCGGGACCGGTCTCACCTGCACCCGCCGCCCGCTGCGGACAGAGGCAAGTTGTCCTAGTGTACGGAGCGGATAAGGATCTGTCCGCACCGCCTGCACAACTGAGACCCGATCAGCTCTTGACCTTGATCAGCAGACCCAGTACGACGATGCAGGCGAACCAGCCGAGGCCCACGATGATGGTGATCCGGTCGAGGTTGCGCTCGGCCACCGCGGAACCGCCGCCGGCCGACATCGAGCCGCCGCCGAACATGTCGGACAGACCGCCGCCCTTCCCCTTGTGCAGCAGCACCAGGACGATCATCAGGAAGCTGAAGAGGAGCAGGGCAATCGAGAACCCGACAATCACGACAGGACCATCCATCTCGTTCATTAGGTCATGGCCCGAAGGGCCGGACCACCCGAGAAGGCGATCCGGCCCAAAGCCTACGTTGCTGCGAGGGCGTTATCCTACCGCCTGCTCGCGGTAACGCACGATCTTGACGAACTCGTCGGCGTCCAGCGAGGCCCCGCCGATCAGCGCACCGTCCACGTCGGGCTTGGCCATCAGGCCCGCCGCGCTCGAGGACTTCACCGAACCGCCGTACAGGATGCGGACCTTGTCGGCCAGCTCGGCCTCGTAGAGCTCGGCCAGCTTGGCCCGGATCGCCGCGCAGACCTCCTGGGCGTCCTCCGGAGTGGCCACCTCGCCGGTGCCGATCGCCCAGACCGGCTCGTAGGCGACGACGATCCGCTCGACGTCCGAGGCCGGCACGCCCGCGAGGGCGCCCTCGAGCTGGGCCAGCGTGTGCGCGACGTGCGTGCCGGCCTTGCGGACCTCCAGCGGCTCGCCGATGCACAGGATCGGCAGGATCCCGTGGCGGTAGGCGGCCTTCACCTTGGCGTTGACGATCTCCTCGTTCTCGCCGTGGTACTGGCGGCGCTCCGAGTGGCCGATCACCGCGTAGGTGCACTTCAGCTTGGAGAGCATCGGGCCGGAGATCTCACCGGTGTAGGCGCCCGAGTCGTGCGCCGAGATGTCCTGCGAGCCGTACTTGATCTTCAGCTTGTCGCCGTCCACCAGCGTCTGCACCGAGCGCAGGTCGGTGAACGGGGTCAGGACGGCGACCTCGACGGCCTCGTAGTCCTTGTCGGCCAGCGTGAAGGCCAACTTCTGGGTGTGCTGGATGGCCTCGAGGTGGTTGAGGTTCATCTTCCAGTTGCCCGCCATCAGCGGGAGACGCTCACTCATGCTCTGCTCAGCCTTCCAGGGCGGCGAGACCGGGGAGCGTCTTGCCCTCCAGGTACTCGAGGCTCGCGCCACCGCCGGTCGAGATGTGTCCGAACTTGGTCTCGTCGAAGCCCAGGATGCGCACGGCCGCGGCCGAGTCGCCACCGCCGACCACGGTGAAGGCCTCGCTGTCCTGCAGGGCCTTCGCGACGGCCTTGCAGCCCTCGGCGAAGGTGGGGTGCTCGAAGACGCCGAGCGGGCCGTTCCAGAAGACGGTGGCGGCGTCCGCCAGCTTCTGCGCGAACAGCTCCTGGGTCTTGGGGCCGATGTCCAGGCCCTCCTTGTCGGCCGGGATCCGGTCGGCGTCGACCACCTCGAAGTCCTCGACCGGCTTGTGGGTCTTGGTGTCGGGGAAGCTCGCGGAGACCGCGACGTCCACCGGCAGCACGAACTCCACGCCCTTGGCCTCGGCGCGGGCCAGGTAGTCCAGGACGGTGGGGATCTGGTCCGCCTGCAGCAGCGAGATGCCGACCTCGTGGCCCTGGGCCTTGAGGAAGGTGTACGCCATGCCGCCGCCCACCAGGATCCGGTCGGCCTTCTCCAGCAGGTTGTCGATCACCGCGAGCTTGTCGGAGACCTTGGCGCCGCCGAGCACCACCACGTAGGGGCGGGCCACCTCGTCGGTGAGCTTGCGCAGGACGGCCACCTCCTTCTCGATCAGCAGGCCCGCCGCGTGCGGCAGCCGGGCCGGCAGGTCGAAGACCGAGGCGTGCTTGCGGTGCACCGCGCCGAAGCCGTCACCGACGTAGCGGTCGGCCAGCGCGGCGAGCGCGTCGGCGAAGGCGCCGCGCTCGGCGTCGTCCTTGCTGGTCTCCCCCGCGTTGAAGCGCAGGTTCTCCAGCAGCGTGACCTCGCCGTCGGCCAGAGCGGCGACGGTGGCCTTCGCGCTGTCACCCACGGTGTCGGTCGCGAAGGCGACCGGCTTGCCGAGGATCTCACCCAGCCGCACGGCGACCGGGGCGAGCGAGAACTGCGGGTCCGGCTCGCCCTTGGGGCGGCCGAGGTGGGAGGCGACGATCACCTTGGCACCGCGCTCCAGCAGGGCGGCGATCGTCGGCGCGACGGCGCGGATCCGGCCGTCGTCGGTGATGGCGCCGCCCGAGAGCGGCACGTTGAGGTCGGCGCGGACGAAAACCCGCTGGCCGGCCACGTCGAGGTCGTCGATGGTCTTCACGGTCTTCGATCTCCTGGGGAGGGGGGAGGGGTGGCGCTGGAGGGGCGGCACAGCGCCGGGCCGCCGGGGGAACGGTGAGGGTCGCAGGGACAGGGCCCGGAGGCGGGATCGCGCCGTCCGGGCCCTGGCCCTCACTTCACGTCAGCTCCCGCTGCGTCAGAGCTGGCCACCGACGAGGGCGGTCAGGTTGACGAGACGGTTCGAGTAGCCCCACTCGTTGTCGTACCAGCCGAAGATCTTGACCTGGTTGCCCTGGACCATCGTCATCAGCGAGTCGAAGATCGTGGAGAACGGCGAGTTCACGATGTCGGAGGAGACGATCGGGTCCTCGGTGTACTGCAGGATGCCCTTGAGGGAGCCCTCGGAAGCCTTCTGGAAAGCCGCGTTGACCTCCTCGACGGTGACCTCGCGCTCCAGGGTGACGACCAGGTCGGTGATCGAACCGGTCGGCACGGGGACGCGCAGCGAGGTGCCGTCCAGCTTGCCCTTGAGCTCCGGCAGCACCAGCGCGGTGGCCTTGGCGGCACCGGTGGAGGTCGGGATGATGTTGATCGAGGCGGCGCGGGCGCGACGCAGGTCCTTGTGCGGGAAGTCCAGCGTGACCTGGTCGTTGGTGAACGCGTGCACCGTGGTCATCAGACCCTTGACGATGCCGAAGTTCTCGTTCAGCACCTTCGCCATCGGCGCCACGCAGTTCGTGGTGCAGGAGGCGTTGGAGATGACGGTGTGGTTCGCGGCGTCGTACTTCTCGTCGTTGACGCCCATCACGATGGTGACGTCCTCGTCGGTGGCGGGCGCCGAGATGATGACCTTCTTGGCACCGGCCGTGACGTGCTTGATCGCCTGGTCGGCCTTGGTGAAGATGCCGGTGGACTCGATGACGATGTCCACGCCCAGGTCGCCCCAGGGGAGGTTGGCCGGGTCGCGCTCGGCGATCACCTTGAAGGTGTGACCGTCGACCGTGATGCTGTCAGCGGTGTGGGTGACCTCGGACTGCAGGGTACCCAGGATGGAGTCGTACTTGAGCAGGTGAGCCAGGGTCTTGGTGTCGGTCAGGTCGTTGACACCGACGATCTCGATGTCCGCGCCCTGGGACTTAACCGCACGGAAGAAGTTGCGGCCGATGCGGCCGAATCCGTTGATGCCTACCCGGATCGTCACGAACCGATCTCCTCTGAGGTACGCCGGACTATGCCGACGGGGTGGAAATGGGATGTCCCCGACCACCCATGACCCTACCTCCCTGGGGTCCGACGGAGCACATCAGCCCGGGGTCAAGAGGCTGGCGTGGCGCTCTTGCGCACACCCCGGCGCACGTGCACGAAACCGCCCCGGATTTCGGGAAATCCGAGGCGGCATCAGAAGCCCTCAGGAGAGCGCCATCTCCTCCGTCAGGTTCGCCTCGGTGCTGGGCAGGCCCAGTTCGGAGGCCCGCTTGTCGGCCATCGCCAGCAGCCGGCGGATCCGCCCGGCCACCGCGTCCTTGGTCAGCGGCGGGTCGGCCAGCGCGCCCAGTTCCTCCAGCGAGGCCTGCTTGTGCTGCATCCGAAGTTGGCCGGCCGCCGCCAGGTGCTCGGGCACCTCCTCGCCGAGGATCTCCAGCGCCCGCTGCACCCGGGCACCGGCGGCCACCGCCGCGCGGGCCGAGCGGCGCAGGTTGGCGTCGTCGAAGTTGGCCAGCCGGTTGGCGGTGGCCCGCACCTCGCGGCGCAGCCGGCGCTCCTCCCAGGCCAGCACCGACTCGTGCGCGCCGAGCCGGGTCAGCAGCGCGCCGATGGCGTCGCCGTCGCGGATCACCACCCGGTCCGCCCCGCGCACCTCGCGCGCCTTGGCCGGGATGCCGAGCCGGCGGGCCGCGCCGACCAGGGCCAGCGCCGCCTCCGAACCGGGACAGGTGATCTCCAGCGAGGAGGACCTGCCGGGCTCGGTGAGCGAGCCGTGCGCCAGGAAGGCGCCGCGCCAGGCCGCCTCCGCGTCGCAGGTCGCCCCGGAGACCACCGCCGGGGGCAGACCGCGGATCGGCCGTCCCCGCCCGTCGACCAGCCCGGTCTGCCGGGCCAGCAACTCACCGTCCTTGATCACCCGGACCACGTACCGGCTGCCGCGCCGAAGACCGCTGGGGGCCATCACCACCAGTTCGGAGGCGTGCCCGAAGATCTCCAGCAGGTCCTTGCGCAACCGCCGTGCCGCAATGCCGGTGTCCAGCTCCGCCTCGATCACGATCCGACCGCTCACAATGTGCAGTCCGCCCGCGAATCGCAGGATCGCCGACACCTCAGCCTTGCGACAGCAGGCCCGGGTGACAGGGAGCCGGCTGATTTCGTCCTTCACCGCTGCCGTCATCGCCATGGGCCGATCCTTCCATGTGTCCGGAAAATCCGGTCGTACGCAGCCGCCAGAAGCTCCGGGTCGTGTCGCGCGGTGCCGTCGGCGGCGGCCACCCGGTCCAGCACGAGCGCCGCGCCCATCCGCGCGGCGGCCTTCTCCAGGCCGGCCAGGTCGGCCTGGCCGAAGGCGCCGCCGGTCACCGCGCGCTCGTCCACCAGGATGGCATCCACGCCGAGCTCGGGAGCGTGGTCGGCGATCACGTCCAGGTGGCGCTGCGGGGTGAAGCCCTCGGTCTCGCCCGGCTGCGGCGCCAGGTTGAGCGTCAGCAGCCGGCGCGCCTTGGTGTCCACCAGCGCGTCGGCCAGCTCGGGCACCAGCAGGTGCGGCAGCACGCTGGTGAACCAGGACCCCGGCCCCAGCACCACCCAGTCCGCCTCCAGCACCGCGCTGACCGCCTCCGGCACCGCCGGCGGCTGCTGCGGCAGCAGCCGGATCGACTGCACGGTGCCCGGGGTGACGGCCACGTTGGCCTGGCCGCGCACCGCGGAGACGATCGCCGGAGCGGCCGGGTCGTGGCCGCGCACCTGCGCCTCGATGTCCAGCGGGACCGCCGACATCGGCAGCACCCGGCCCTGCACGTTGAGCAGCCGGCCCACCCACTCCAGCGCCGCCACCGGGTCGCCCAGCTTCTCCCAGAGCGCCACGATCAGCAGGTTGCCCACCGCGTGGCCACCGAGCTCGCCGGTGCCGGTGAAGCGCTGCTGGAGCACCTCGGACCAGGTGCGGCCCCAGTCGTCGTCGCCGCAGAGCGCGGCCAGCGCCTTGCGCAGGTCCCCGGGGGGCAGCACGCCGAGCTCGGCCCGCAGCCGGCCGCTGGAGCCGCCGTCGTCGGCCACCGTGACCACGGCGGTCAGGTCGGAGGTGAGGCGGCGCAGCGCGGAGAGCGAGGCGGACAGGCCCTGCCCGCCGCCGAGTGCGGTGATCCGCGGCGCCGGCACCTTCGCCGCGCCGCCGCTCCTCTTCGATGCGCCCGGAGAGCCCCGCTCGGCGGCCTTGTGCTGGAGTTGCCGCCCTGGCGAGTATCCCGTCACACCTACCCCACGTTTCTGTGCTGTCGGCGGTGCTGTGGGACCGCCGTCACTCCCGTCCCATGTCGCGGTGCACCAGCACCGTTTCCACGCCGTCGGCGATCAGACGCTTCGCCAGCCGCTCCGACATGGCCACGCTGCGGTGCTTGCCACCGGTGCAGCCTACGGCAAGCGTCATGTAACGCTTGCCTTCCCGTCGGTAACCCTCGGTGACGATGCGCAGCAGCTCGCCGTAGCCGTCGAGGAACTCCTTGGCCCCGGGCTGCTGGAAGACGTAGTCCGCCACGTCCGCGTCCGTCCCGGTGCGGGCCCTCAGCTCGGGGACCCAGTGCGGATTGGGCAGGAAGCGGCAGTCCACCACCAGGTCGGCGTCGACCGGCAGGCCGTACTTGAAGCCGAAGGACATCACGGTGCAGCGCAACTCGGGCTCGTCGTGGTCGGCGAACTGGGCGTCGAGCTTGGCGCGCAGCTGGTGCACGTTGAGGTCGCTGGTGTCGATCACCAGGTCGGCCTCGCCGCGCAGCTCGCGCAGCAGGTCGCGCTCCTGCGCGATCCCGTCCACGATCCGGCCGTCGCCCTGCAGCGGGTGCGGGCGGCGCACGCTCTCGAAGCGGCGCACCAGGGCGTCCTCGGTGGACTCCAGGTAGACCACCCGCAGCCGGATGCCGCGCTTCTCCAACTCCTCCAGCGAGGCCCGCAGGTCGTCGAAGAACTGCCGGCCACGGACGTCCACCACCACGCCGATCCGGGCCACCGCGCCCTGCGAGCGGGCGCCGAGGTCGACCATGGTGGGGATCAGGGCCGGCGGCAGGTTGTCGACCACGAACCAGCCGAGGTCCTCCAGGCACTTGGCGGCCGTGCTGCGGCCGGCTCCGGACATGCCGGAGATGATCACCAGCTCCGGGGCGGTCTCTCCCACGTCGGACACTGTCACTTCGGTTCCCCGCTCTCGGTGCATCTGCTGTGGAGAACGCGCGCGGCGGCCTGCCGTCACGGTGTCTCCGCTCCCTTGTCGAGGGCACCCTGATCGGCTGTGCTCCGATCGGGGGCGCCGTCCTCCATGATCTCGCCTGTGGCGGTGTTCACCGCGAATGCCGCGGATGGACGGGAGGCCAACGCCTCGACAACAGTCTCCGCGGTGCGCCGCCCGATCCCCGGGACCGCACAGATCTCCTCGACCGTGGCGCCGCGCAGCTTCTTCAGCGAGCCGAAGTGCTTGAGCAGCGCGGTGCGCCGGGTCTCCCCCAGGCCCGGCACCGCGTCCAGGCCGCCGGCGGTGAAGCGCTTGGCACGCTTGCCGCGCTGGTAGCCGATCGCGAACCGGTGCGCCTCGTCGCGCACCCGCTGCAGCAGGTAGAGGCCCTCGCTGCTGCGCGGCAGGACCACCGGGTCCTCCTGACCCGGCAGCCAGACCTCCTCCAGCCGCTTGGCCAGGCCGCAGAGCGCGACGTCGTCGATGCCCAGCTCGTCCAGCGCGCGCCGGGCGGCGGCCACCTGCGGGCGCCCGCCGTCGACCACCAGGAGCTGCGGGGGGTAGGCGAAGCGGCGCGGGCGGCCGGTCTCGGGGTCGACCGGGCCGCCGGGTGCCTGCGGGTCGTCCTCCTCGGAGCCGGCCTGCTCGGGCACCACCCACTCGCCGGTCTGCTCGCGCTCGGCGAGGTAGCGGCGGAACCGGCGGCTGATCACCTCGTGCATCGAGCGGACGTCGTCCTGCCCGACGAAGCCCTTGATCTGGAAGCGCCGGTACTCGCTCTTGCGGGCCAGGCCGTCCTCGAAGACCACCATCGAGGCGACCACGTCGTCGCCCTGCAGGTGCGAGATGTCGAAGCACTCGATGCGCAGCGGGATGCTGTCCAGCTCCAGCGCGTCCGCGATCTCCTGCAGGGCCCGGCTGCGGGTGGTCAGGTCCGAGGCGCGCTTGGTCTTGTGCAGCGCCAGCGCCTGCTGGGCGTTGCGCTCGACGGTGGCCATCAGGTCCTTCTTGTCGCCGCGCTGAGGCACCCTCAGGTCGACCTGAGCCCCCCTCAGCCCGGTCAGCCACTCGCGCACCGGACCGGCCGGCTCAGGCAGCGCGGGCACCAGCACCTCGCGCGGCACGGCCTCGGCGCCGCCGCCGTAGAGCTGCTGGAGCGCGTGCTCGACCAGCGATGCGGTGTCCACGTCCTCGACCTTGTCGGTGACCCAGCCGCGCTGGCCGCGCACCCGACCGCCGCGGACGTGGAAGATCTGCACGGCCGCCTCGAGCTCGTCCTCGGCCAGCGCCAGCAGGTCGGCGTCGGTGCCGTCGGCCAGCACCACGGCGTTCTTCTCCATCGCGCGCTTGAGCGCCTCGATGTCGTCGCGCAGCCGCCCGGCCCGCTCGTACTCCAGCTCGGCGGCGGCCTCGCGCATCTGCTCCTCGAGGCGGCGCAGGTAGTTACCGGTGCGCCCGGCCATGAAGTCGCAGAAGTCCTCGGCCAGCGCCAGGTGGTCCTCGGCCGAGATCCTGCCGACGCAGGGCGCGGCGCACTTGCCGATGTAGCCCAGCAGGCAGGGCCGGCCGACCTGCTGGGCACGCTTGAAGACGCCGCTGGAGCAGGTGCGGACCGGGAAGACCCGCAGCAGCAGGTCGACCGTCTCGCGGATCGCCCAGGCGTGCCCGTAGGGGCCGAAGTAGCGCACGCCCCGGCGGTGCGCCCCGCGCATCACCTGGACCCGCGGGAACTCCTCGTTCAGGGTGACCGCGAGCTCCGGGTAGCTCTTGTCGTCGCGGTACTTGACGTTGAAGCGCGGGTCGAACTCCTTGATCCAGGAGTACTCCAGCTGTAGCGCCTCGACCTCGGTGCCGACCACCGTCCACTCCACCGAGGCCGCGGTGGTGACCATGGTGGCGGTGCGCGGGTGCAGGTTCGCGACGTCCTGGAAGTACGACGAGAGCCGCGGGCGCAGGCTCTTCGCCTTGCCCACGTAGATCACCCGGCCGTGCTCGTCCCGGAACCGGTAGACCCCGGGCGAGAGCGGGATCGCCCCGGGCGCGGGCCGGTAGGTGGACGGGTCAGGCATCTCGGTCCCCCTCGTGCTGCTGTGACACTCGAAACCCTAGCGGCCCGGCGCGACAGACGGCACTCAGGTGCTGCCCAGCCGCTGCTCAGGCGGTCGTGACCTGGATCTTGCCGTCAGCGACCGCCACCTGGTAGCTCGGCAGCGCGGTGGGCGCCGGGCCCGCCGCCACCGTGCCGTCGGCGATGTTGAACCGGCTGCCGTGGCACGGGCACTGGATCAGGTTGTCCTTGACCTGGTCCACCACGCAGCCCGCGTGCGTGCAGCGGGCACTGAAGGCGTGGTACTGGCCGGCACTCGGCTGGGTCACCACGATCCGCTGCTCGCGGTAGACCTTGCCGCCGCCCACCGGGACGTCGGTGGCCGGGCCCAGCTCGACCGGGCCGCTGCTCTTGGTGGCCTGGCCCTGCCCGCCCTGCGCCTGGCTGCTGCTCTGGCCGCCGTCGGAGGTGGAGCTGGCGCAGCCGCTCAGGGCGAGCGCGGAGCCACCCGCCAGGACGGCCGCGCCGCAGCAGAGCAGGGTACGGCGGGACGGGGCGGGACGGTCGGCGGCCTCGGACATCGGTGCTGCTCCCTGGGACACGGCTGCGGCTGCGGCCCGGCCCGAGCCGGCCCGCTACCCGGACGGGCGGCAGTCTAGCCCCGGATTCTTGGGCCGCCCGCCTTGGTCGGGCGGCCGGGCCGGGGGCCCGTCGGACAGTCCCCCGGCCCGGCCGTGCCGGCTACTTCTTGGCCACCGCGCGCTTGCGCGCCGCGCGCGGAGCGGGCACCGGCGCCTCGTCGGTCACCCGGTCGCCCAGGATGTCCCGCAGGAACTTGCCGGTATGACTGGCCGTCACTCCGGCGATCTCCTCCGGCGTCCCCTCGGCGACCACCGTGCCACCGCCGCTGCCGCCCTCGGGGCCCATGTCCACGACCCAGTCGGCGGTCTTGATCACATCGAGGTTGTGCTCGATGACGATCACCGTGTTGCCCTTCTCGACCAGCCCCGAGAGCACCTTGATCAGCTTGCTGATGTCCTCGAAGTGCAGGCCGGTGGTCGGCTCGTCCAGCACGTAGACGGTCCGGCCGGTGGAACGCTTCTGCAGCTCGGAGGCGAGCTTGACGCGCTGCGCCTCGCCGCCGGAGAGGGTCGGCGCGCTCTGGCCGAGCCGCACGTAGCCCAGGCCCACGTCGTTGAGGGTGCGCAGGTGACGGGCGATGGCCGGGACCGCCTCGAAGAAGTGCAGCGCCTCCTCGATCGGCATGTCCAGCACCTCGGCGATGGACTTGCCCTTGTAGTGCACCTCCAGGGTCTCCCGGTTGTACCGCGCCCCGTGGCAGACCTCGCAGGGGACGTAGACGTCCGGCAGGAAGTTCATCTCGATCTTGATGGTGCCGTCACCGGAGCAGTTCTCGCAGCGGCCGCCCTTGACGTTGAAGGAGAAGCGGCCCTGCAGGTAGCCGCGCACCTTCGCCTCGGTGGTCTCCGCGAAGAGCTTGCGGACGTGGTCGAAGACGCCGGTGTAGGTGGCCGGGTTGGACCGCGGGGTGCGGCCGATCGGCGACTGGTCGACGTGCACCACCTTGTCGACCTGGTCGACGCCGGTGATCCGGGTGTGCCGGCCGGGCACGCTGCGCGCGCCGTTCAGCTCGCGCGCCAGGTGGGTGTAGAGGATGTCGTTGACCAGGGTGGACTTGCCCGAGCCGGAGACCCCGGTGATCGCGGTGAAGGTGCCCAGCGGGAAGGCCACCGTGACGTCCGCGAGGTTGTGCTCGCGGGCGCCGTGCACCACGATCTGGCGCTTCCTGTCGCGCGGGCGGCGCGCTGCGGGGATCGGGATCGAGCGCTTGCCGGAGAGGTACTGGCCGGTCAGCGACTCCTTGTTGGTGAGCAGGTCCTTGAGCGCGCCGGAGTGCACCACCTTGCCGCCGTGCTCGCCGGCGCCCGGGCCGATGTCGACCACCCAGTCCGCGGTCTTGATGGTGTCCTCGTCGTGCTCGACCACGATCAGCGTGTTGCCGATGTCCCGCAGCCGCACCAGGGTCTCGATCAGGCGGTGGTTGTCGCGCTGGTGCAGGCCGATGGACGGCTCGTCCAGCACGTAGAGCACGCCGACCAGGCCGGAGCCGATCTGGGTGGCGAGCCGGATCCGCTGGGCCTCGCCGCCGGACAGGGTGCCGGCCGCGCGGTTGAGCGAGAGGTAGTCCAGGCCGACGTCGACCAGGAACCGCAGCCGCTCGTTGACCTCCTTCAGGACCCGCTCGGCGATCTTCTTGTCCCGGGCGTTGAGCTTCATCGCGCCCAGGAACTCCGCGCAGTCGCTGATCGACATCGCCGAGACCTCGGCGATCGACTTGCCCTGCATGGTGACCGCGAGCACGACCGGCTTGAGCCGGGTGCCCTCGCAGGTCGGACAGGGCACCTCGCGCATGTAGCCCTCGAAGCGCTCGCGGCTGCTGTCGGTCTCCGCCTCGCCGTGCCGGCGCTGGACGTAGGAGATCGCGCCCTCGAAGCCGGTGACGTAGCTGCGCTCGCGCCCGAACCGGTTGTGGTAGCGGACCTCGACCTGGGCCTTGTGCCCGTAGAGCAGCGCCTTCTTGGCCCGCGCCGGCAGCCCGGCCCACGGGATGTCGGTGCGGAAGCCCAGCTCGGCGCCGAGCGCGGTGATCATCCGCGCGTAGTGCTCCTTCATGTGCCCCATGGTCCAGGGGTGGATCGCCCCCTCCTCGAGGGTCTTCTCCTCGTCGGGGACCACCAGCTCCGGGTCCACCTCCAGCCGGCTGCCCAGGCCGGTGCACTCCGGGCAGGCGCCGAAGGGCGAGTTGAAGGAGAACGAGCGCGGCTCCATCTCCTCGAAGGAGACGTCGTCGTAGGGGCAGTAGAGGTGCTCGGAGTACATCCGCTCACGCTCCGGGTCCTCGGCGTCGAGGTCCACGAAGTCCAGCACCACCATGCCGCCCGCCAGCTTGAGCGCCGTCTCGACCGAGTCGGTCAGCCGGCGCTTGGCGCTCTCCTTGACGGTGAGGCGGTCGATGACCACCTCGATGGTGTGCTTCTCCTGCTTCTTGAGCTTGGGCGGCTCGGTCAGCTGGACCGTCTCGCCGTCCACCCGGGCCCGCGCGTAGCCCTTGGACTGCAGGTCGGCGAAGAGGTCGACGAACTCGCCCTTGCGCTCGCGCACCACCGGGCTGAGCACCTGGAAGCGGGTGCCCTCGGCGAGCTCCAGCACCTTGTCCACGATCGCCTGCGGGGACTGCTTGGCGATCGGGCGCCCGCAGTGCGGGCAGTGCGGCTTGCCGACCCGGGCGAAGAGCAGCCGCAGGTAGTCGTAGACCTCGGTGATGGTGCCCACGGTCGAGCGGGGGTTCCGGTTGGTGGACTTCTGGTCGATCGAGACGGCCGGCGAGAGGCCCTCGATGAAGTCGACGTCGGGCTTGTCCATCTGCCCCAGGAACTGGCGGGCGTAGGAGGAGAGCGACTCGACGTAGCGGCGCTGGCCCTCCGCGAAGATGGTGTCGAAGGCCAGCGAGGACTTGCCGGACCCGGAGAGCCCCGTGAAGACGATCAGGGAGTCCCGGGGCAGGTCCAGCGAGACGTTCTTGAGATTGTGCTCGCGAGCACCGCGGACGATGAGGCGGTCGGCCACTGCTACTGGCGCCTTTCTCCGGGACGGATCCTTGGCGGGGGCCCGATCGGGCCCCCGAGGATCCACAGCGTGCGGCGGATGGGTTTTCTTCCAGTTTCGCCGACCAGCGTATAGCGCAGGCGTTCGATTATCGACCTCGTCAAGCCGGAACCACCTGAACGAGTGAAGCGCGACCACGGAGCCCCCGCCGCGCGCCCGGTAAAGCCGCTGCTCAGCGTCGCGCCCGGCGATACCCTCGCCCTGCACGGGCCGTTGCTCAACGAGTCCGGGCCGCCCAGGAAACGCCCACCCCTCCGGAGGCCTCCGTCATGCCCGCCCAGCAGAGCGACCAGCAGACCGATCCGGCCGGCCGCGCCGCCGCCACCCTGCAGACCGTCGCCACCAGCACCGAGCACCTGCTGCACACCGTCGCCGAGCTCCCGCCGCAGGCGGTGGCCGAGCCCAGCGCGCTGCCCGGCTGGAGCCGCGGCCACCTGCTCAGCCACCTCTCCCGCAACGCCGACTCCCTGATCAACCTGCTGGAGTCGGCCCGCACCGGGCGCGACATCCCGCAGTACGCCAGCGACGAGGCCCGCGAGCAGGGCATCGAGGAGGGCGCCGCGCGCCCGCTCGAGGAGCAGCTCGCCGACCTGCGCGCCTCCGCCGAGCGGCTGGCGGCGGTCGCCGCGGCGCTGCCGGCGCCGGCCTGGCAGGCCGAGCTCAAGCACCGGCACGGCTACACCTTCCCGGCCTGGGAGCTGCCCGCCAAGCGACTGGCCGAGCTGGAGTACCACCACGTCGACCTGGACGCCGGCTACACCCCGGCGCACTGGCCGGCCGGCTTCGCGGCCGAGGAGTTCGCCCGGCTCGGCGCGCGCTACGCCGACCTGGAGGGCCTGCCCGGCCTCGCGCTGGTGGCCACCGACGGCGACGCGCGGGCCCTGCTCGGCCCGGCCGGGTCGGCCGAGGACGCCGAGCTGCTGGTCGAGGGCCCGCTGCGGGCGCTGACCGCCTGGCTCTCGGGCCGCTCGGACGGCGACGGCCTGCAGGTGCACCGCGGCGGCGTGCAGCAGGACGACCCGCGCACCGCCCTGCCGACGCTCCCGCCGATGGGCTGACGCGGGATCATGGCGGGAGCAGACCCGGAACACCCAGCAGAACACGAGGAGTGACCCCTTGAGCTACCACGGAGCGGTCAAGGTCGGCGGGCCGCCGGACGTGCGCGAACTCGCCCACCTGATGATCACCAAGATCGCGGTCGGCCCCTTCGACAACAACGCCTACCTGCTGCGCTGCCGGGCCACCGACGAGCAGCTGCTGATCGACGCGGCCGCCGACGCCCCGGCCCTGCTGGAGACGGTCGGCGAGCAGCTGGCCACGGTGGTCACCACCCACCGCCACCACGACCACTGGGCCGCACTCGCCGAGGTGGTGGCCGCCACCGGGGCGCGGACGGCGGCCGGCGAGCACGACGCCGAGGGCATCGACGTGCCCACCCAGCAGCGGCTCGCCGACGGCGACACGGTGCGGGTGGGCGAGGTGGCCCTGACCGTGCGGCACCTGGTGGGCCACACGCCCGGCGCGATCGTGCTGATCTACGACGACCCCGAGGGCCACCCGCACGTCTTCACCGGCGACTGCCTCTTCCCCGGCGGGGTGGGCAACACCTGGAACGATCCGGAGGCCTTCCGCACCCTGTACCGGGACGTCACCGGCAAGCTCTTCGACGTGCTGCCGGACGAGTCCTGGGTCTACCCCGGGCACGGCAAGGACACCACGCTGGGCGCCGAGCGCCCGCACCTGCCGGACTGGCAGGCGCGGGGCTGGTAGCACCGGCGGGAGGGGGCCGGCCGGCGCGTCAGACGTCGGCCGGCTCGATCTCCCGGGCGGCCCGCGCCTCGGTCTCGGCCTGCCGGCGCGAGGCGAACAGGCTGGTGACGGTGGTGACCGCGAGGACGGTGACGATCACGCCCAGCGAGAGCGGGATGCCGATCTCCGGCACGTGCACGCCGCTCTCGTGCAGCGCGTGCAGCACCAGCTTCACGCCGATGAAGCCGAGGATCACCGAGAGGCCGTAGGAGAGGTGGACCAGCTTCTTCAGCAGGCCGCCGATCAGGAAGTACAGCTGGCGCAGGCCCATCAGGGCGAAGGCGTTGGCCGTGAAGACCACGTACGGCTCCTGGGTGAGCCCGAAGATGGCCGGGATCGAGTCCAGCGCGAAGAGCACGTCGGTGGTGCCGATGGCGAGCATCACGATCAGCATCGGGGTCATCAGCCGGCGGCCGTTCTCCCGCACGAAGAGCTTGGTGCCGTGGTAGCGGTCGGTGGAGGGGACCCGCCGCTCGATCGACTTCAGCAGTCGGTTCTCCTCGAACTCCTCCTCCTCGTCGCCCTCGGCGCGGGCCTCCTTGATGAGCTTCCAGGCCGTCCAGACCAGGAAGGCGCCGAAGATGTAGAAGACCCAGGAGAAGGTGGTCACCAGGGCGGCGCCGCCGGCGATGAAGACCGCGCGCAGCACCAGGGCGATGATCACGCCGACCATCAGCACCCGCTGCTGGTACATCCGCGGGACCGCGAACTTGCCCATGATCAGGATGAAGACGAAGAGGTTGTCGACGCTCAGCGACTTCTCGGTGATGTACCCGGCGAAGAACTCACCGGCCGGCTGCGAGCCGGAGTGCCACCAGAGGAAGCCGCCGAAGAGCAGGGCCAGCACGACCCAGACCACGGTCCAGGTGCCGGCCTCCTTGAGCGAGACCTCGTGCGGTTTGCGGCCGCCGATGAAGAAGTCGGCGGCGATGAGTGCGGTCAGCACCCCGATGGTGGTGATCCACAGGGTGAGTGAGACGTCCACGAAACTGGTCCTCCGGCATTCGTTGGTCTGCCGGAGGTCTCTTCCGCCCACGTCACGGCGTGGACCGACGGACCCGGGCGAGCCGATCCTCGGCCGCCGTGCTGACGGGAACGCCGTAGGGGGAATACTCCCCTCCGCCTTTGAAGAGTAACAGAGAAGGCAAAGGGGAGGTAAAGGCGACGGTTTCCACCCGCTGCCGCCGCGGGACTACAGGTAGGGCTCGATCGCCGGCAGCAGGTCCTGGAAGGTCTGCGCGCGGGCCGGCGCACCGATCGCCTGCATCCCCCAGCCGCCCTGCTGGTCGCGGTAGACCTTGGCCATGATCTGGCCGGTGTGCGGGCCGCCGCCGGCCAGCTCGTAGCGGGCCAGCTCCTGGCCGTTGGTCTCGTCCACCAGCCGGCAGTGCGCGTTCTGCACCTCGGCGAAGGTCTGCCCGGTGTACGAGCTGACCGTGAAGACCACCTGGGTGATCTGCGCCGGGATCCGCGCCAGGTCCACCACGATGGACTCGTCGTCGCCGCCCGCGCCCGTGCCGCCCACCAGGTTGTCCCCCGTGTGCCGCACCGAGCCGTCCTTGCTCACCAGCTGCTGGAAGAAGACCACGTCAGCGGGGGTGTGCTCGGCGTAGAGCAGGGCCGAGGCGTCCAGGTCGATCTGCCGGCTGCGGCTGCCGAAGAGGCCCCGCTTGGGTGCCGCGCGCCAGCCCAGGCCCATCCGGACCACGCTCAACGACTCGCCACCGGCCTTGCGCAGGCTCACCTGCTGGCCCTTGGCCAGATTCACCGACACGGTGTTGTCCTCTCTCTTCACCCGGTGCACGCGCGTCGGCGAGCGCCGGCCACGGTCGGAACACCCCGTTGCCGTCCCCCGGCTGAGGCCCCCTGGCGTTCATGGGCAGGGCAGGACATCCGTCAAGCCCCCGTGCAAACCCTAGAGCCTGCGGGGGCACCCGACCAGGGGCACCCCCGGGCCCGACCTGGGGTGTCGAGCCGCGCTCAGGCGATCCCCGCCTCCCGCATCTGGCGCAGCTCCTTCTTGAGCTCCTTGACCTCGTCGCGCAGCCGGGCGGCCACCTCGAACTGCAGCGAGGCGGCGGCCGCGTGCATCCGCTCGGTCATCTCCTGGACCAGGTCGGCCAGTTCGGTGGCCGGCAGGTTCTTGCCCGGCTTGCGGTCGGCGCCCAGCGCGGGCACCGGCGCCTTCTTGCCGCGGCCGGCGTCCCGGTAGCCGGTGGCCAGCAGCTCCTCGGTGTCGATCTCCTCCCGGGCCAGCGTGTCCAGGATGTCGCCGATCTTCTTGCGCAGCGGCTGCGGGTCGATGCCGTGCTTCTCGTTGTACGCCTGCTGGACCGCACGGCGGCGGTTCGTCTCGTCGATGGCCTTCTCCATCGCCGGGGTGATCCGGTCCGCGTACATGTGGACCTGGCCCGAGACGTTGCGGGCGGCGCGGCCGATGGTCTGGATCAGCGAGGTGCCGGAGCGCAGGAAGCCCTCCTTGTCGGCGTCCAGGATCGCCACCAGCGAGACCTCGGGCAGGTCCAGGCCCTCGCGCAGCAGGTTGATGCCCACCAGCACGTCGTACTTGCCGGCCCGCAGCTCGCGCAGCAGCTCCACCCGGCGCAGCGTGTCGATGTCGCTGTGCAGGTAGCGGACCCGGATGTCCAGGCCGAGCAGGTAGTCGGTCAGGTCCTCGGACATCTTCTTGGTGAGGGTGGTGACCAGCACCCGCTCGTCGCGCGCGACCCGCTCGCGGATCTCGTGCACCAGGTCGTCGATCTGGCCCTCGGTCGGCTTGACGATCACCTCGGGGTCGATCAGGCCGGTGGGGCGGATGATCTGCTGGACCTGGCCGTCGCCGCGGGAGAGCTCGTAGGGCCCGGGGGTGGCCGAGAGGTAGACGGTCTGGCCGACCCGGCCCAGGAACTCCTCCCACTTCAGCGGGCGGTTGTCCATCGCCGAGGGCAGCCGGAACCCGTGCTCGACCAGGGTGCGCTTGCGCGAGGCGTCGCCCTCGTACATCGCGCCGATCTGCGGCACCGTCACGTGCGACTCGTCGATGACCAGGAGGAAGTCCTCCGGGAAGTAGTCGAGCAGGGTGTTGGGCGCGGTGCCCGGCTCGCGGCCGTCGAAGTGCATCGAGTAGTTCTCGACGCCGGAGCAACTGCCGATCTGCCGGAGCATCTCGATGTCGTAGGTGGTGCGCATCCGCAGCCGCTGCGCCTCCAGCAGCTTGCCCTGCTTCTCCAGGACGGCGAGGCGCTCGACGAGTTCGGCCTCGATCCCGGCGACCGCCCGCTCCATCCGCTCCGGGCCGGCCACGTAGTGGGTGGCGGGGAAGACGTGGATCGCCTCGTGCTGGCTGATGATCTCGCCGGTGAGCGGGTGCAGGGTGTAGAGCGCCTCGATCTCGTCGCCGAACATCTCGATCCGCAGGGCGAGTTCCTCGTAGACCGGGAAGATCTCCACGGTGTCGCCGCGGACCCGGAAGGTGCCGCGGGTGAAGGCGAGGTCGTTGCGGGTGTACTGGATGTCGACGAAGCGGCGCAGCAGGGCGTCCCGGTCGACCTCCTCGCCGACCTTGAGCTGGACCATCCGGTCCACGTACTCCTGCGGGGTGCCCAGGCCGTAGATGCAGGAGACCGAGGCGACCACGATCACGTCGCGGCGGGTGAGCAGCGAGTTGGTGGCGGAGTGGCGCAGCCGCTCGACCTCCTCGTTGATCGAGGAGTCCTTCTCGATGTAGGTGTCCGTCTGCGGGACGTACGCCTCGGGCTGGTAGTAGTCGTAGTACGAGACGAAGTACTCGACCGCGTTGTTGGGGAGCAGCTCGCGGAACTCGTTGGCCAGCTGGGCGGCCAGCGTCTTGTTCGGCGCCATCACCAGGGTGGGCCGCTGGAGCTTCTCGATCATCCAGGCCGTGGTGGCCGACTTGCCGGTGCCGGTGGCGCCGAGCAGGACGACGTCCTGCTCGCCCGCGCGGATCCGGCGCTCCAGCTCGGCGATGGCCGCCGGCTGGTCGCCGTTGGGCTGGTAGGGGCTGACGACCTCGAAGGGCGCCGTGGTCCGCTCAATGCTCGTGATGGGTCGCACGGGTCCACCGTACGACCCACCACCGACAGAGCCCTAGGAACGGCTGCTGTCGCGGGCCAGCGCCACCAGGCGGGAGACGGCGCGCAGGTACTTCTTGCGGTAGCCGCCGCGCAGCATCTCCTGCGAGAAGACCTGGTCGAACGGCACGCCGGAGGCCGTGATCGGCAGCTCGCGGTCGTACATCCGGTCGGCCAGCACCACCAGGCGCAGCGCCGTCGACTGGTCCTCGACCGGCCGCACGCCGCGCAGGCAGACCGCGTGCACGTCGTCGAGCAGCGCGCCGTAGCGGCTGGGGTGGACCACCGAGAGGTGCGCGAGCAGGTCGCCGAAGTCGTCCAGCGAGGCGCCCGGGGTGCGCGCCGCGCGCTGGTCGACGGCCTCGTCGGCGTAGGGCGGCGGGGCGTCCGGCAGGCCGCGGTGGCGGTAGTCCTGGCCGTCGATGCGCAGCGGGCGGAAGTGCGCGGAGAGCCCCTGGATCTCGCGCAGGAAGTCGGCGGCGGCGAACCGGCCCTCGCCGAGCTTCTCGGGCAGCGTGTTGGAGGTGGCGGCCAGCTTGACCCCGGCCTCCACCAGCCGGCCGAGCAGGGTGGAGACCAGCACGGTGTCGCCCGGGTCGTCCAGCTCGAACTCGTCGATGCAGAGCAGCCGGTGCTGCGAGAGCGTCTGCACGGCCTGCTGGAAGCCCAGCGCGCCGACCAGGTTGGTCAGCTCGACGAAGGTGCCGAAGGCCTTGGGTCCGGGCGCCGCGTGCCAGAGCGAGGCCAGCAGGTGGGTCTTGCCGACGCCGTAGCCGCCGTCCAGGTAGACGCCGGCCGGGCCGGTGGCCGCGGGCGCGCCCCGGCGGAACCAGCCGCGCCGGGCGGGGGCCGCGGCGGCGTTCAGGCCGGCCGCGAACTCCTCCAGCACCCGGACCGCCTCGTACTGGCTGGGCTGGGTGGTGTCCGGCAGGTAGGACCCGAAGCTCACCCCGGAGAAGCGCGGCGGCGGCACCATCTCGGCCACCAGCCGCTCGGCCGCGACCACCGGACGGCGGGCACTGAGCGCCACCGGTGCGACCGGGCCGGCCTCGGGGAGCACGGCGGTCGCGGGGGCTATGGCATCGGGGTGCGAGGGTGCGGACACGGTAGTAAAGGGTACGCGTCGTGGAAGACTCGATCACATGCGCAGCCTGATCCCTCCGTCACACTCCACGCCCGACGAGCCCGCCCACTCCCCCGCGCCGAAGGCGCTGGAGACCCTGGCGGGGCTGGCCGAGCGGTACGCCTACCCCGACCCGGTGACCCGCGGGCGCCCCTGGCTGCGGGCCAACATGGTCGGCTCGCTGGACGGCGCCGCCGGCCTGGACGGGCTCTCCGAGGGGCTCTCCGGCGACGCCGACAAGCGGATCTTCGGGGTGCTGCGGGCGCTGAGCGACGTGGTGCTGGTCGGCGCGCAGACGGTGCGGGCCGAGGGCTACCGGCCGGCCCGGGCCCGGGCCGGCTTCGCCGCGGCGGGCGCGGCCGCCGGGCAGGCCCCGGCACCGGCGATCGCGGTGGTCAGCCGCAGCCTGGCGCTCGACCTGGCCGCCCCGCTCTTCACCGAGCCGCTGGTGCCCACCGTGGTGATCACCACCGAGGACGCCCCGGCCGCGGCCCGGGCGGCGGTGGCCGAGGTGGCGGAGGTGATCGCGGTGGGGCGCGGCTCGGTGGACCTGGTCGCGGCGCAGGCCGCGCTCACCGCGCGCGGCTGGACCCGCCAGCTCACCGAGGGCGGTCCGCGGCTGCTCGGGCAGCTGGCCGCGGCCGGCCTGCTGGACGAGCTCTGCCTCTCGCTGGCGCCGCTGCTGACCGGCGGCGAGGCGCCGCGGATCATGCACGGTGCCCAAATGGCTGACGCGCAGCGGATGCGGCTGGTCTCATTGATCGAGCAGAAAGGTTTCCTCTTCACCCGCTACTGCCGTACTCCCGGGTAACCGACCCGACCGCCGCCGGCCCCCCGTCCCTCGACCGAGGGACGTCAGCGGGACCGGCCCGTGATCACTCCCACGTGGCCCCTGCGCCGCGTGTGCCGCGTGCGGAAAGCTTCCTCCGGGCACTATGGGAGGGGACACCGGACCCCGGGGGCCTGCAACACGGAAGGGACTCTTGTGTTCAAGACCGTACTGATGATCGAAAAGGCGCTCTCCGACGCCGACGTGGAGCTGGTCACCACGCTCCACGGCGAGGAGAAGGTCTCCTTCGTCGTCCTGATGCAACCCCGCGGCCGGCAGGACGAGCTGCTGCGTGCCCTCGACGACGTGGCCCTGGGGCATCTCGACAAGGCGGTGCACGAGCACGACCAGGCCCACGGTCCCACGGTGGCCGGCGAGTCGCTGGAGCACAGCCTGCGCCACCTGCGGCAGTCCGGGGCCGAGGCGGTCGGCCAGGTGGTCGAGGAGAACCCGCTGGACACCCTGCGCGCGGTGGTCGAGGAGACCGGCGCGGACGAGGTGCTGGTGCTGACCGCCCCGCACTTCGTGGAGGAGTTCTTCCACCGCGACTGGGCCTCGCAGGCCCGCCACAAGGTGGGCGTGCCGGTCCTCAAGCTCTTCGCCAGCGAGGCCTGAGCCCGCAGCGCCCGCGAGGCCCCGACGGGCGCCGTCACCCCGGTCGCGTGGTGCAGAATCGTCCTTGCGGTTCCAGCCGTCCGCAAGGACGATTCGCCACTTCAGCTACGGAGCACTCCCTTGAACGACGCCGCCCACGACCTGCACGCCCCGCACTTCATCGGCATCGGCGGGGCCGGCATGTCCGGCCTGGCGAAGATCCTCGCGGTGCGCGGCGCCAAGGTCTCCGGGAGCGACTCCAAGGAGTCCGAGACGGTCCGGGCGCTGCGCGAGCTGGGCGTGGGCGTCCACCTGGGCCACGCCGCCGCGAACGTGCCGGACGGCGCCAGCAGCATCGTGGTCTCCAGCGCGATCCGCGAGGACAACCCGGAGCTGGCCGCCGCCCGCGAGCGCGGCATCCCGGTGGTGCACCGCTCCGACGCGCTGGCGGCGCTGATGGGCGGGCGGCGCGCCCTGGCGGTGGCCGGCACGCACGGCAAGACCACCACCACCAGCATGCTCGCGGTCAGCCTGGCGGCGCTGGGCCTCAACCCCTCCTACGCGATCGGCGGCGACCTGGACGCCCCCGGCAGCAACGCCCACCACGGCGCCGGCGAGATCTTCGTGGCCGAGGCGGACGAGAGCGACCGCAGCTTCCACAAGTACGCCCCCGAGGTGGCGATCATCCTCAACGTGGAGCTCGACCACCACGCCAACTACGCGTCCATGGACGAGATCTACGACTCCTTCGAGACCTTCGTGGGGCGGATCCAGCCCGGCGGCACGCTGGTGGTCTCCGCCGACCACCCCGGCGCGCGCGAGCTGACCGCCAGGGTGGCCGGCCTGCCGGGCCTGCGGGTGGTCACGGTCGGCGCCGCCGAGGACGCCACCGTGCGGGTGCTCTCGGTGACCGCCCGCGGCATGACCAGCGAGGTCGTCGTCGAACTGGACGGCGCCGAGCTCGCGTTCACCGTCTCGGTGCCCGGCCGGCACTACGCCCACAACGCGGTCGCGGCGCTGGCCGCCGGCGTCGCGCTGGGCGTGCCGGCCGCCGAACTGGCCACCGCGCTGGGCCGCTACACCGGCGTGCGCCGCCGGCTGCAGCTCAAGGGCGAGGAGGCCGGCGTGCAGGTGATCGACTCCTACGCGCACCACCCCACCGAGATGGCCGCCGACCTGGAGGCGATCCGGGACGCCGCCCAGGGCCGGGTGCTGGTGGTCTTCCAGCCGCACCTCTTCAGCCGCACCCAGCAGTTGGCCGAGGAGATGGGCCAGGCGCTGGCGCTGGCCGACGCCTCGGTGGTGCTGGACATCTACCCGGCGCGCGAGGACCCGATCCCCGGCGTGACCAGCGACCTGATCATCGCCGCGGCCCGGAAGGCCGGCGCCGACGTGGCCGCCGAGCACGCCTTCGACGCCGCCCCCGCGCTGCTGGCCGCGATGGCCAAGCCGGGCGACCTGGTGCTCACCATGGGCGCCGGCGACGTGACCGACCTCGGCCCGGAAATTCTTCGGCAGCTCGCCGCTGTTGGGGTGTGAGCAAGCAGCGTGCCGGGGAGCCCGGCCACGGACCGCGCCCCAGGAGGTCGCCATGAGCTACGAGATCGAGAAGACCGAGGCCCAGTGGCGTGAGCAGCTGACCCCGCAGGAGTACCACGTCCTGCGGGAGGCCGGCACCGAGCGCCCGTTCGTCGGCGAGTACACCGACACCAAGACGGTCGGCGTCTACAGCTGCCGGGCCTGCGGGAGCGAGCTGTTCAGCTCCGAGACCAAGTTCGACAGCCACTGCGGCTGGCCCTCGTACTACGCGCCGCTGGCCGAGGACCGGGTCGAGTACATCGTGGACACCTCGATGGGCATGCGCCGCGTCGAGGTCCGGTGCGCCACCTGCGGCGGCCACCTGGGCCACGTCTTCGAGGGCGAGGGCTACGACAACCCGACCGACCAGCGCTACTGCATCAACAGCATCTCGCTGACCCTGCGGCCGGCCGAGAACGGCTGAGAACGGCGGCGGCACTCCGCGCCCGGGGTGCCGCCCGGGGTGGCGGCGGGGCGACTGTGGCGCGTCTCACACCGGCGGAGGGTGACCGAACCGCCCTCCCGGCCCGTCGCTACGAGCGAACCCTCCGGAAGAAGGAGCCGCCGTGGCGACCCACCGCCGTCCGAAGCAGCCGGGTCACTCCCGGGTCGTGGTGCTCACCGCGGCCGCCGCCGCCACGGTCGCCCTCTCCGCGCAGAGCGCGTGGGCTGATCCGCCGCCGTCCACCACGGACGTCAAGACGCAGCTCGACGGCCTGAACGCGCAGGCGGAGCGGGCCACCGAGCAGTACGACGGCGCCAAGGAGAAGGCGGACGGGCTGCGCCAGCAGGCCTCGCAGCTCCAGGACCAGGTGGCCCGCACCCAGGCGCAGGTGGACCAGCTGAAGGAGGGCCTGGCCTCGGTGGCCGGCCAGCAGTACAGGCAGGACGGGCTCGACCCGTCGGTGCAACTGATGCTCAGCGCCAGCCCGGCCGGATACCTCGACCGGGCCACCACCCAACACCAGGCCGACATCAGCGAAGCGGGGGCGCTGAAGACCCTGCAGCAGGCCGAGCGCGCCCTGAACCAGCAGAAGCAGGACGCCACGACCGCGCTCGTCCAGCTGGACGCCACCTCCACCGCGCTGAACAGCGCCAAGACCCAGGTGCAGGCCAAGCTCCAGCAGGCGCAGTCGCTGCTCAACTCACTCACCGCGAGTCAGCGGGCCGCGCTGGCGGCCGCCCAGCAGCAGGCCGAGGGCGGTGAGGTCTCCCGCGGCACCACCCGGGCCGACCTCAGCGCCCTGCCGCAGGCCTCCGGCCAGGCGGGGACCGCGGTCCAAGCGGCCCTCAGCCGACTCGGCGACCCCTACCTCTGGTCCGCCAGCGGCCCGACCGCCTTCGACTGCTCGGGCCTGATGCAGTGGGCCTACAGGCAGGCCGGCGTCCAACTGCCGCGCACCTCCCAGGAGCAGGCCACGGTGGGCATCGCGGTGCCGGGCCTCGCTCAGGCCCAGCCCGGCGACCTGGTGATCTACAACGCCCAGGACGGCCCCCGGGGCCACGTGGGCATGTACATCGGCAACGGCGAAGTGGTGCACGCGCCGCACGCCGGCACGGTCGTGCGAGTCATGCAGGCCGACGCGATGTCCATCGCCACCATCCGCCGGGTCTGACCCGGATCCCGACCCCGGTACGGAGCCCAGGGCCGGCGCATGCGCCGGCCCGGCCCGTCGTGCGCGACGGATACCGGGAGGTCCTTTACCAGGTCCGCCGCGGCCCCGACGGCTCCCAGGTACTGCCGGTCTTCAGCACCCGCGAGCGGCTGGTGGACGCGCTGGGGCCGGCCCAGCCGTACCGTCTGACGTGGGGTGCAGCGTCCAGGTGGGTCGAAGGGCGGGCTACGCTACGGACTGGTCGGACGACAGCTGCGACCGAACCCCCGCGCCGACCCGTCTAGGGGACAGAACCCCGCCGTCGAGCGGGTCCGCATGGCCGGCGTGCGGGTGACTTCCTAGAGGACTGGATCACGATGAACGAGTTCCGCTCACTACTGAGCGAGGAACTGTCCGCAACCGACCCTCCCCCGCTGGGCAACCTCGTCGGCGTCGCCACGCTGCACGGACGCCGTGCCCGTCGCGCCCGTACCGTCAAGGCGATCGGCGCGGTGGCCGGCTCGGCCTTCGCGCTGACCGCGGCCGCCGTGCTGCTCGGCGGCCTGGCGACCGGCGCCACCAAGCCGGTGCCGCTCGGGGCGGCGGCCGGTGCCGCGAGCGATCCGGCGAGCGGCGCGGCGTCGGCGGACCCCGGCGACGCCCTGGTCGACACCACCCCCGCGGCGCTGCTGAAGGCCGTCCTGAACGCACTGCCCGGTGACCTGCCGACCGACAGCAACGCCGGCAACTCCGCCAACCCGGCCACCCACGAGGGGCTGGGTGTGCAGACCTACGTGCGCACCCCGCAGGGCACCGGGATGCTCCGGGTGTTCGTCACCGCCGGCAGCAAGGCGGCCATGGCCTGCGACGCCGACTCGGCCCGGGGCAGCGTGAAGACGCGCTGCTCGGTCGACGGTTTCGGCCAGAAGGTCCAGGTGACCACCGGCCTGAACTGCACGCAGAGCACGAGCGTCCTGGTCCAGCACACGGACGGAGCCACCGTCCAGGTCAACCTCGGCACCTGCCTGGCCTACCAGAACGGCGGCAACGCCACCGGTGTCCTCGCCCTGACGGAGGAGCAGGCGATCGCGCTCGCCGGCAACCAGGCGATCGACGTCCAGATGCCGACGTCGTTCGTCAGCGCGGCCAACGCGTACTTCGGCACCCTGCCGAAGTTCTCCTGACCCGCCGCCGCGGCTCCGGCCCCCACCGGGGCCGCGGCTTCCCCACCCTCCCGTCGACTCGTACAGATCTAGGACCCACCCGGTGCGCAACGAAGCAGACTTCACCGCCTTCGCCGAGGCGTCCGCCACCAGGCTGCGCCAGATCGCCTACCTGATGTGCCGCGACTGGCACCTGGCGCAGGACCTCACCCAGACCACCCTCACCAAGATGTACGTGCACTGGAACCGGATCGTGCGCAAGGACGCCGACCCGTTCCTCTACGCGCGCAAGGTGCTGCTCAACACCCTGCTCGACCACAAGCGGCTGCGCAGCAGCAGCGAGTTGACGGTCGAGCAGCTGCCGGACCGCCCGCAGCCGGCCGACCGCACGGCGGTGCGCCTCACCCTGCTCGACGCGCTGGCGCTGCTGCCCAAGCGGGAGCGGGCGATCGTGCTGCTGCGGTACTGGGAGGACCAGAGCGTCGAGCAGACCGCCGAGACACTGGGGGTCAGCATCTCGGTGGTCAAGTCGCAGAGCATGCGCTCGCTGGCCGTGCTGCGCGAGCACCTCGGGGACGACCGCGCGCTGATGCTGGGCTGACCCCGCGGTCACGATTCGGTATCACGCCACCTGTTTGGTCTCCCGCTGAGGCCGTTGGAGGTTTAGAACAAGGCCATGTGGCTGTTCTTCCTCGTCCCGGCCTGCGTCGTCGCCGTCGTCTCCTGTCTACGGCTGGTCCGAGCAGCGGCCGCGGCCGACGCCCTGGCCGGCCTGGAGGACGAGGAGCCCGAGACGGTGGCGATCGGCCTGTACGAGACGGCCTACCTGGCCGGCGGCCCCGAGCGGGTGGTGGACCTGGCGCTGGTCCTGATGAGCGGGCGCGGCCGGCTGCACCTGGCGCACACCGGCTGGACGACCGTGGTGGACCCGCAGGGCCGCAGCCGCCTGGAACGGGCGCTGATCTCCGAGATCGGACCGCACGGGCAGTGCCGCACCGCCGAGCTGCGCGAGTCGCTAGCCGACCATCCGACGGTGGCCGAGATCGGCTCGCGGCTCTCGCTGGCCGGGCTGGCCACCCCGGTCACGGTGCGCGAGAGCACCGCGCTGGCCGTGCGCCAGGTCCGCCAGGCGCTGGTGCTCTCGGTGGTGCTGCTGACCGGCGCGATGACGCTGGCCTCACCCGTGGAGGGCAACGCGGCCGCCACGCTGGCCTGGTTCTCGCTGCCGCTGATCCTCACCACCGGCACGCTGCTGATGGCCCGGGTCGACGTGCACCCCTACACCCGGTGGGCGGCGCCGGCCGGGCAGGAGGTGCTGCGCGGGATCCGGCTGCCGCAGTCGCCCAGCGGCCGCGGTGAGGCGGCCGACGCCGAACGGCAGTTGCTCACCGCGGTGGCCATGGGCGGACCGGACGCCGTCCCGGACGCGCGGCTGCGCGCCGCGCTGCGCCCGCTGCGGCGCTGAGGCACCGCGGCGGGCAGCAGGGCGCGTGACCCGTCAGGCCAGGCCGCCCAGCAGCTCGGCGACCGGCTTGCGGCGACCGGTGTAGAACGGCACCTCCTCGCGCACGTGCAGGCGCGCGCGCGAGGGGCGCAGGTCGCGCATCAGGTCGACGATCCGGTGCAGCTCGTCGGCCTCGAAGGCGAGCAGCCACTCGTAGTCGCCCAGCGCGAAGGAGGCCACCGTGTTGGCCCGCACGTCGGGGTAGCCGCGCGCCATCTTGCCGTGCTCGGCCAGCATCGCCCGGCGCTCCTCGTCGGGCAGCAGGTACCACTCGTAGGAGCGCACGAACGGGTAGACGCAGACGTAGCCGCGCGGCTCCTCGTCGGCCAGGAAGGCCGGGATGTGCGACTTGTTGAACTCGGCCGGGCGGTGCAGCGCCATGTTCGACCAGACCGGCTCCAGCAGGCGTCCCAGGCCCGTGCGGCGGAAGCGGTTGTACGCCTCCTGCAGGTCGTCGGAGCTCTCGGCGTGCCACCAGATCATCAGATCGGCGTCCGCGCGCAGCCCGGAGACGTCGTAGGTGCCGCGCACCGTGACGTCCTTCGCGTCGAGCTGCTCGAACAGGGCGTCCACCTCGGCGGCGAGGGCGGCCCGGTCGTCCGGGAGGGCGTCCCTGAGCTTGAACACCGACCACATGGTGTAGCGGATGACCTGGTTGAGGTCCCGGGCCTTCTTCTTCTGCGGCGCCGGGGCGCCGGCCTGCTCAGTGGTCTCAGTCATGCGCCCATTGTCCCTTCCGTCGGGCCTGCTCCGGGCAGCGGGGTCAGCACCTCGGCCACCGCGCGCCGGGCACCGGCGACGCAGGCCGGGATGCCCACGCCGTCGTAGGCGGCGCCGGCCAGCGCCAGGCCGCCGAGCCCGGCCACCGCCGCGCGGATGCGGTCCACCCGGGCCTGGTGGCCCACCGGGTACTGCGGCAGGCCGGCCCGCCAGCGGGTCACCGCGCTGGCGTACGGCAGGGCCGCCAGGCCCACCGCGGCGCGCAGGTCGGCCAGCGAACGGGCCACCAGCTCGCCGTCGTCGAGGTCGAGGGCGGCCTCCTCGCGGTGGCGGCCCAGCGAGGTGCGCAGCAGGAAGGTGTCCGGGGCGGCCCGCCCCAGCCAGTCCCACTTCTGCGAGGAGAAGGTGGCGGCCTTGATCGAGCGGCCGTCCACCGGGGGGACCAGGAAGCCGCTGCCGGGCGGGGTGAGCGGCAGGTCGGCGCGCCGGAACGCCATCGTGACCAGGGCCATCCCGGCGTACTCGACGCCGGCCAGCTCGGCGGCGGCGCCGGGGGCGTGCGGGGCGAGCAGGGCGGCCGCCACCGGCGCGGGCACCGCCAGCACGACCGCGTCGGCCTCGATCAGCCGCTCGGCGGTGACCACCCGCCAGCCCGCGGGGGTGCGCAGCAGCTCGCGCACCGGGGTGTCCGTGCGCAGCTCGGCGCCGGCCCGCCGGCAGGCGGCGGCGACCGCGACCGGCAGCGTGCCGATGCCGCCGCGCAGCCCCTGGAAGACCGGGCCGGCCGCCTGCGGACGGTCCAGCAGCTCGTGCACGCCGGCCACCAGCGGTCCGCCGCGCTGCGCGATCGGCAGCAGCTGCGGGACGGCGGCGCGCAGCGAGATCTCGTCGGCCCGCCCGGCGTAGACACCGCCCAGCAACGGCTCCACCAGCCGGTCCACCACCTCGCGGCCCAGGCGGGCGGCCACGAAGGCGCCGATCGCGACGTCCTGGTCGACGGCCGGCTGCGGGCGCTCGGCGCGGGCCCGCCGCAGCCCCTGGTCGGTGAGGACCGTGGAGGCGGCCAGCGCGGCGAGGTCGCCGGGCACGCCCATCAGCTGACCGGCCGGCAGCGGGCGCAGCGCGTCACGGGTCCAGACGGCGGCCTTGGCGGTGCCCGGCGGCTCCAGGACATCGGCCAGGCCGACCTCCCGGGCGAGCTCGACGGCCTCCGGGCGGCGGGCCAGCATCGACTCGGCGCCGAGGTCGACCTGCACCCCGCCCACCTCGCCGGTCAGCAGCTTGCCGCCGAAGCGGTCACCGGCCTCCAGCAGGGTCACGGCGGCCCGCGCCGGGCCGCCGGCCGCGCCGCTGAGGTACGGGGCGGCGGCCAGTCCGGCGATGCCGCCGCCGATCACGACGACCTTCGGTAGTGGTTGCGACATGCCCCGCAGTCTCGCAGAGCGGGCCGGGCCGCCCGCCCGGCAGGGTCCGCCGGCGCGCCCACCGGCGACCCGAGGGTGCGTCAGTTGCCGTGAGGGGAACGTGTCGTGACCGTGACGGAGCCGCAATCCCGGGACCGAAACCCGGACCGCGGCCCACTCGTCCAAGCGGGGACGGACCGAGCGGTCCGCGGAAGAGGGGGCGACGGGGATGGGCATGCGGAGAACGGTGGCGGCCGGCGTGGCGGTGGCGGCGGTCCTGGCGGTGGGCGGCTGCGGCGCGGCGGTGGAGTCGGGGCAGAAGTCGAGTGCGGTGGGCCCGGCCGCGGCCGGCGCGCCGACCGCGGGGGTGCCGATGGCGCCGGGCACGGTGGCGGGCGCGCTGCCCAGCGGGGCGCCCGGCGCGGGCGCGACGGGTGGCGCGGGCACGGCGGGCGGGGCGCCGCCCGCGGCCTCCGGCCGGGCGATCGCCTACACCGGGCGGGTGGACCTGGAGACCACCTCGGTGGAGGCCGCGGTACAGCGGGCCGAGCAGCTGGCGACCGAGCAGTCCGGCTACGTGGCCGACGAGAGCAGCAGCAGCGGCGGCAGCGACCAGGCCGGGTCCCAGGGCGCCCAGCTGGTGGTGAAGGTCCCCTCCGCCGCCTTCAGCACGACCTTCGACCGGCTCGCCGCGCTCGGCACGGTGCTGGAGCGCAGCAGCCAGGCGGACGACCTGACCGCGAAGGTGGTGGACGTGGACAGCCGGGTGAAGAGCCAGCAGGCCAGCGTCGACCGGATCCGGGCCCTGATGGCGGACGCCAAGACGCTGGCCGAGGTGGTCTCCCTGGAGAGCGAGCTGACCAGCCGCGAGGCGGCCCTGGAGTCGCTGCAGAGCCAGCAGCAGGCGCTGGCCGGGCAGACCTCGCTGTCGACCATCACCGTGAACATCAAGCAGACCCGGCCGGCCACTGGTGTGGTGGCGCCGAAGCCGGCCCGGCACACCGGTTTCTGGGGCTCGGTCGGCGGGGCGCTCGGCGGCGGCTGGCACGTGCTCTTCACCGCGGTCCGGATCCTGCTGATGATCCTGGCGGCGCTGGCACCGTTCCTGCTGGTCCTGCTGCCGGTGGGCTGGCTGGTGCTGCGCCGGCTGCGGCGCACCGCGGCGGCCACCGCCGTGACGCCGGGCGCGGGCGGCCCGGCCGCCGCCGACGACGAGGCCGCCGGGGACGGACCGCAGGACCCGGCGAAGGCCGAGCAGGGCGCCGCGACGACCTAGTCGCGGCGGCCCGCCGGACGGCTCAGCGCGCGCTGGCCTCGTGCACGAAGGCGACCAGGCGGCTGAGCGCGTCCGGGTCCATGCTCGGCAGCACGCCGTGGCCGAGGTTGAAGACGTGCCCGCTGGTGCCGAGCGCGGAGGCCGAGTGCAGCACCTCGCGGGCCCGGGTCTCCACCACCTTGGTCGGCGCGAAGAGCACCGCCGGGTCGAGGTTGCCCTGCAGCGCCTTGCCGGGTCCCACCCGGCGGGCGGCCTCGTGCAGCGGCACCCGCCAGTCGACGCCGACCACGTCGGCGCCGACCTGGCCCATCAGCGAGAGCAGCTCGCCGGTGCCGACGCCGAAGTGGATCCGCGGCACGCCGTACTCGGCCACCGCGTCGAAGACCCGGGTGCTGGCCGGCATCACGAAGCGCCGGTAGTCGTCGGGGGCCAGCGAGCCGACCCAGGAGTCGAAGAGCTGGACGGCCGAGACGCCCGCCTCGATCTGCACCTTCAGGAAGCCGGCGGTGATCACCGCGAGCCGGTCCACGAGCTCGGCCCAGAGCTCGGGCTCGCCGTACATCATCGCCTTGGTGCGCTCGTGGTTCTTGGACGGACCGCCCTCGACCAGGTAGCTGGCCAGCGTGTAGGGGGCGCCCGCGAAGCCGATCAGCGGGGTGCTGCCGAGCTCGTCGACCAGCAGGCCGACCGCCTCGGTGATGTAGGGGACGTCCGAGGGCTCCAGCGGGCGCAGCCGCTGCAGGTCCGCCCTGGTGCGGATCGGGTCGGCGATGACCGGGCCGACGCCGGGCTTGATGTCGACGTCGATGCCCACGGCCTTGAGCGGCACCACGATGTCGCTGAAGAAGATCGCGGCGTCCACCTTGTGCCGGCGCACCGGCTGCAGGGTGATCTCCTTGACCAGCTCCGGGCGCATGCAGGAGTCGAGCATCGGGATGCCCTCGCGCACCTTGAGGTACTCGGGCAGCGAGCGGCCGGCCTGCCGCATGAACCAGACGGGCGTGTGCGGCACCGGCTCGTTGCGGCAGGCCCGCAGGAACGCGGAGTCGTGCGCGGCGCCGCGGCGCGCCGGCGGCCGGGCGGCGCCGGCGGGGTTGGGCACGGCGGGCTGGACTGCGGTTGTCTCACTCACCCCGCCATCCTCCCACGCGCCCCGCCGCCCACGGCCGCGGCCCGCTCGTGCGATCGTCCAGGACGGCGCCGGGGCGGGCGCAAGCCGCCGGACGGGTCTGCGTGCCGATGCCCCGGGAACTGCCGGACAGGGCCTAGTCTTCAGGTCATGGCAGCGGTCGGCGGGAACCCCGCACAGCAGGGCGGAACGGGCAAGGAGTCGGCGCCGATCGGGTTCCGCAGCGCGGTGGAGGCGCTGACCGGGGTCGAGCCGCGCCCCGAGGTGATCTTCTCCCCCACTCCGGCGCCGCGCCGACTGGCCCCGTTCAGCTGGGCGCTGACCGCCTCGGTGGAGGTGGACGGCGAGGAGCTGGCCGACGGCCGCTTCGTGCTGCTGCACGACCCGGCCGGGCAGGAGGCCTGGCACGGCGAGTTCCGGGTGGTCACGATGACCCGGGCCGACCTGGAGCCGGAGATCGCCGGCGACCCGATGCTCTCCGAGGTCGGCTGGTCCTGGCTGATGGACGCGCTGCAGACGCACGGCGCCGGCTTCGCGGAGCCCGGCGGCACGGTCTCGCGCAGTTCCTCGCAGTACTTCGGCGCGCTGGCCGATCGGCCCTCCTCCACCGAGATCGAGCTGCGGGCCTCCTGGACACCCGCCGACGGCCGCTTCGAGCGGCACCTGACCGCCTGGGCGGACCTGCTCTGCGTCTGCGCGGGGCTGCCGCCGACCGCTCCCGCGCCCCTGTCGCTGCCTGACGCGCCGTCACTCGGCGGAGTGGTCCCGATGCCGGCCAGGCGCCGACCGCGCTCACACTGAAGGCTGACGGCGCCCCGGTGCGCCCGACGGCCCGTCCCGGCCGCCCCTAGCGCCGCGCCGGTCGCCGCCGATCCGCGCAGAGCCCGGTCAGGGCCCGGGTCCGGCCTGTTCCGGGCCCGCCGGGGAGCTCGCCGACGGACGCCCACAGCCCCGCACGGAGCGTCAACCAGCGCCACGACAGTGACCGTTCAAGCCCGTTCTCGACCGCTTTCGACCGGCTTGCGGGCATGTCGCATCAGTCACCTGCTCGATTTGTCCGTATTGTGACTCACCAGATCGTGATCTTTCGCTAAAGCCGGGCACGGATGATGCCGAAGCAGTCTGTGACCCTTTCCACACGCGGAACACTCCGACTCCTTCGCCCATCGGGGTTCCGTCCGCCACTCCCCTCAGGAGGCACGGTGTCGGTCCTTCTCGAGCACCCCGCAAACGTGGTCGCCTACCGCCCGACCAAGCCCACCGCGATGGTGGTGATCGCCGACCCCCGGGTCCGCAACACCGTCACCCGTCATCTCTGGGCGCTCGGCGTGCGCGATGTCATCGAGGTGTCGTCCATCGCGGAGGCCCGTCCCCGGGTCTCCACCCCGCGTGACATCTGCGTGGCCGACGTCCACCTGCCGGACGGCTCGGGCCTGACGATCCTGGCCGAGACCCGGGCGGCGGGCTGGCCCAACGGCCTCGCGCTCTCCGCCGCCGACGACATCGGCGCGGTCCGCAGCGCGCTGGCCGGCGGCGTCAAGGGTTACGTGGTGACCGGTACCCGGACCAACGTCGCGATGCCCGGGCGCCCCGGGCTGCCGCTGGGCGCGGGCGGCCTGGCCGGCCGGATGCGCCGCCCGGGCATCCCCGGTGCCCCCGGCCACCTCGGTGCGCCCGGCGCCCCGGGCGCCCCCGGCGCCCCCGGCGCGCAGCCCTCGGCCTACCGCGAGCTGTCGGGGCGCGAGGTGGAGGTGCTGCGACTGGTCGCCGAGGGGCAGTCCAACAAGGCCATCGGCGTCGCGATGGGGCTCTCCGCGCTCACCGTCAAGAGCCACCTGGCCCGGATCGCCCGCAAGCTGGGCACCGGGGACCGGGCCGGCATGGTCGCCGTCGCGCTGCGCACCGGCATCATCCACTGATCGAACGCGCGGCGGTCCGGAGGAACGTTTCCTCCGGACCGCCGCCCGCATTCCGGCAGGTCCCGGCCTGACGATCAGGCTCCTGCCGGCGAGGCTCGTCGTACTCTTGGGGAGTGACCGACGCCGCAGAAGCCATCGCCCTAGAGACCGCACCGGTGCCGCTCCTCGAACCGAGGGAAGGCCTGCCACCGGTCGTGGCGGACGAGACGGCACTGGCCGCCGTGGTCACGGCCTTCGCGGCCGGCAGCGGCCCGGTGGCGGTCGACGCCGAACGGGCGTCCGGCTACCGCTACGGCCAGCGCGCCTACCTGATCCAGCTGCGCCGCGCCGGCGCCGGAACCGCGCTGATCGACCCGATCGCCTGCCCCGACCTCGCCCCGCTGGGCGCGGCCCTGGCGGACACCGAGTGGGTGGTGCACGCGGCGACCCAGGACCTGCCGTGCCTGGCCGAGGTGGGGATGCGCCCCGCCCGCCTCTTCGACACCGAACTCGCGGGCCGGATCGCCGGGTTCGCCCGGGTGGGCCTGGGCCCGATGACCGAGAACGTACTCGGCTACTCGCTGGCCAAGGAGCACTCCGCGGTGGACTGGTCCACCCGCCCGCTGCCCGAGCCCTGGCTGCGCTACGCGGCGCTGGACGTCGAGGTGCTGGTCGAGTTGCGGGACGCGCTCGAGCAGGAGCTGGAGGGCCAGGGCAAGCTCGGCTGGGCGCTGGAGGAGTTCGCGGCGATCGCCGCGGCCCCGCGCCCGGCCCCCCGGGTGGACCCCTGGCGGCGCACCTCGGGCCTGCACAAGGTGCGCCGGCGCCGGCAGTTGGCGGCGGTGCGCGAGCTGTGGCAGAGCCGCGACCAGGCGGCCCAGGACCGCGACGTCTCACCGGGCCGGGTGCTCTCGGACGCCGCGATCGTGAACGCGGCGCTGGCCATGCCGACCTCCTGGCAGACCCTGCAGGCCGTCCAGGGCTTCGGTCCGCGGGTGCACCGGCGCCAGCTGGAGCAGTGGATCGCCGCCATCGAGCGGGCCCGCGCGATCCCCGAGCCGCAGTTGCCGCCGGCCGCGGCGCCGCACGACGGACCGCCGCCGCCGCGCGCCTGGGCCGAGAAGGACCCGGTGGCCGCCGCCCGGCTCTCCGGCGCCCGGGCCGCGATCTCCGAGCTGGCCGAGGCGCACCGGCTGCCGCCGGAGAACCTGATCACCCCCGAGCTGGTCCGCCGGGTCTCCTGGGACCCGCCCACCGAGCCGACCGCCCCCGCGGTGGCCGGCGCGCTGCGCGCGCTCGGCGCCCGGCAGTGGCAGGTGGAACTGGTCGCCGGCGCGATCGCCACCGCCTTCACCACCGCCCGCGAGGCCGCGCAGTAGCCCACAAGCGACAAGCGACGGAGGAGCGCCGGAGCGCGGAGCGTCGACACCGGGTCAAGAGCACCCGGAGGCGAACGCCGGGAAGCAGGCTGGCGTGAGCCGAAGGGTGCGCCGGTGTCGAAAGCGACAAGCGACAAGCGACGGAGGAGCGCCGGAGCGCGGAGTGTCGACACCGGGTCAAGAGCACCCGGAGGCGAACGCCGGGAAGCAGGGTGGCGTGAGACACACGGTGGGGGGTGGGTCGGCCCTGGGCAAGTTGGTTACCGACCAGTAGCATGGCGGTGAAGCAGCGCTGCTCGGGCCGTCCGCCTCGTCGGACGCCTGGTCGCGGCCCTGTGAACCCGTTCTGTTGGTCCCTGGGAGGAGAGCCCCCGTGCCTCGTACCGCGAGGGACGTCGTCTTCGTCGATGGCGTCCGCACCCCGTTCGGCAAGGCCGGCCCGAAGGGCATCTACCACGAGACCCGCGCCGACGACCTCGTCGTCAAGTGCATCCGGGAACTCGTGCGCCGCAACCCGAACCTGCCCGTCGAGCGCATCGACGAGGTGGCCGTCGCGGCCACCACGCAGATCGGCGACCAGGGGCTGACCATCGGCCGCACCGCCGCCCTGCTGGCCGGCCTGCCGAAGTCCGTCCCGGGCTACTCCATCGACCGGATGTGCGCCGGCGCGCTGACCGCCGTCACCGCCACCGCGGGCGGCATCGCCTTCGGCGCGTACGACGTCGTGGTCGCCGGCGGCGTCGAGCACATGGGCCGCCACCCGATGGGTGAGGGCGTCGACCCCAACCCGCGCTTCGTCTCCGAGAAGCTGGTGGACGAGTCGGCCCTGTTCATGGGCATGACCGCGGAGAACCTGCACGACCGGTTCCCGCACCTCACCAAGGAGCGCTGCGACGCCTACGCGGTGCGCTCGCAGGAGAAGGCCGCCAAGGCGTACGCCAACGGCGACATCCAGCCCGACCTGGTGCCGATCACGGTGCGCAACACCAACCCCGAGGCCGGCGAGACCGGCTGGGGCCTGGCGACGGTCGACGAGCCGATGCGCCCGGGCACCACGATGGAGTCGCTGGCGGGCCTCAAGACCCCCTTCCGCCCGCACGGCAACATCACCGCGGGCAACTCGGCCGGTCTGAACGACGGCGCCACCGCCTCGCTGCTGGCCGCCGAGGACGTGGCCGAGGAGCTCGGCCTGCCGGTCAAGATGCGCCTGGTCTCGTTCGCCTTCGCGGGCGTCGAGCCCGAGGTGATGGGCATCGGCCCGGTGCCGGCGACCGAGAAGGCGCTGGCCAAGGCCGGCCTGACGATCGAGGACATCGGCGCGTTCGAGGTCAACGAGGCCTTCGCGATCCAGGTGCTGGCCTTCCTGGACCACTACGGCATCGCGGACGACGACGAGCGGGTCAACCCGTTCGGCGGCGCCATCGCCTACGGCCACCCGCTGGCCTCCTCGGGCGTGCGCCTGATGAACCAGCTGGCCCGCCGCTTCGAGCAGCGCCCGGACGTCCGCTACGGCCTGACCACCATGTGCATCGGTTTCGGCATGGGCGGGACCATCATCTGGGAGAACCCGCACTTCGAGGGTGGTAAGTGACCATGAGCACCACGACTGAGCTTCTCCAGCGCGGCGCCGAGCTGTTCCCCGGCGAGGTCGTCACCACCGCGCACGTGCGCCACCTGGACCTGCCCGCGCAGGCCGGCCGGCTCGCGCTGATCACCCTGGACAACGGCTTCGACCACACCAAGCCGACCACCTTCGGACCGGGCTCGCTGGCCAAGCTCTCCGAGTCGCTGGACCAGGTCGAGGCCGAGGCCGCCGCCGGCTCGATCGTCGCCGTGGCGATCACCGGCAAGCCGTTCATCTTCGCGGTCGGCGCCGACCTCAAGGGTGTCGAGGTGCTCAAGGAGCACGGCGACGCGCTGGCCATCGGCAAGGGCGGCCACGAGGTCTTCAAGCGGATCGCGGCGCTGCCGGTGCCGAGCTTCACCTTCTACAACGGCGCCGCGATGGGCGGCGGTGTGGAGATCGGTCTGCACTGCACCTACCGCACCGTCAGCTCCGGCGTGCCGGCGTTCTCGCTGCCCGAGGTCTTCCTGGGCCTGGTGCCCGGCTGGGGCGGCTGCACCATCCTGCCGAACCTGGTCGGCCCGGCGAACGCCGTCAAGGTCATCATCGAGAACTCGATGAGCCAGAACAAGCAGCTCAAGGGCCGTGAGGTCTTCGAGCTCGGCATCGCGGACGCCATCTTCGAGCCGGCCGACTTCCTGGAGCAGTCGCTGCTCTGGGCGGCCAAGGTCCTCAAGGGCGACACCGTCGTCGAGCGCCCGGAGATCGACCGCGGCAAGGCCTGGGACGACGCGGTGCTCTGGGGCCGGATGGTCGCCGACGCCAAGGTGCACGGCGCCGCTCCGGCCGCCTACCGCGCGCTGGACATCATGGCCGCGGTCAAGGACGCCCGACTCGGGGATGCAGCCAGTCTGCAGAAGGGCTTCGACGCCGAGGACGCCGCGCTGGCCGACCTGATCATGGGCGGCGAGCTGCGGGCCGGCATCTACTCCTTCAACCTGGTGCAGCGCCGGGCCAAGCGCCCCTTCGGCGCGCCGGACAAGTCGCTGGCCCGCCCGGTCACCAAGGTCGGCGTGGTCGGCGCCGGCCTGATGGCCTCCCAGCTGGCGCTGCTCTTCGCGCGCCGCCTGGAGGTGCCGGTGGTGCTCACCGACATCGACCAGGAGCGGATCGACAAGGGCGTGGGCTACGTGCACGCCGAGATCGACAAGCTGCTGGCCAAGGGCCGGATCGGCAACGACAAGGCGAACCGGCTCAAGGGCCTGGTGCGCGGCTCGCTGGACAAGGCCGCCGCCTTCGGCGACGCGGACTTCGTCATCGAGGCCGTGTTCGAGGAGATGGGCGTCAAGCAGAACGTCTTCGCCGAGCTGGAGGCCGTGGTCTCGCCGACCTGCGTGCTGGCGACCAACACCTCCTCGCTCTCGGTCTCCGAGATGGCCTCCAAGCTCCAGCACCCGGAGCGCGTGGTCGGTTTCCACTTCTTCAACCCGGTCGCCATCCTCCCGCTGCTGGAGATCGTGCGCGCCGAGAAGACCGACGACGCCTCGCTGGCCACCGCCTTCGGCGTGGCCCGGAAGCTGAAGAAGACGGCCGTGCTGACCAAGGACGCCCCGGCGTTCGTGGTGAACCGGATCCTGACCCGCTTCATGGGCGAGATCCAGGGCATCATCGACGAGGGCACCTCGTTCGAGACCGTCGAGAAGGCCGTGCAGCCGCTCGGCCTGCCGATGTCGCCGATCGCGCTGCTCGAGCTGGTCGGCCCGGCCATCGCGCTGCACGTCTCGGAGACGCTGCGCGGCGCGTTCCCGGAGCGGTTCACCGTCTCCGAGAACCTCGCCAAGGTGGTCAAGGCCGGCAAGCGCGGCTTCTACGTCTGGCAGGACGGCCAGCAGGTCCTCGACCCCGAGGTGCTGGAGCTGCTCTCCTTCGGCGACAGCGTGCTGACCGAGGAGCAGGTGCTGGCCCGCGCGCTGGACGCGGTCGCGCAGGAGATCGGCCTGATGCTCGACGAGGGCGTCGTCGGCGAGGCGCAGGACATCGACCTGTGCATGATCACCGGTGCCGGCTGGCCCTTCCACCTGGGCGGGATCACCCCGTACCTGGACCGTGAGGGCGTCTCGGAGCGGGTGAACGGCCAGAAGTTCCTCGCCCCGGGCGTGGCGTCGATCCCGGCGTAACATCCCGGCCCGTACTCCGCCAGTCGAAGGGCGGCCCGCTCCCCCACCGGAGCGGGCCGCCCTTCGGCGTTCCCCGGTGCGACATCGAGGGCGATCGACCCGTTTCGGCAGTGCACCAAATTATGACAAAGCGCATAATACCGTTAGGCCAAGCGGTTCAGGGTTGCTCACGAAGGAGGCGAGTCGTATGGCCGACGTCTCACATCAAGCAGCAGGCGATCTCTCCACCCACCCCGACATCTCCGAGATGCGCGAGCGGTACGCGCGCATGATGGACGGGCCGCAGGGCGTGGCCGTGGACGGACTGGTCTTCCTGACCGGCCTGTACCTGGCGATCTCGCCCTACGTGGTGCACTTCAGTGCCGCGAGCCACGAGCTGACGATCTGCAACCTGATCCTCGGCATCGGCATCGCCGCCCTCGGGCTCGGCCTGACCATCGCCCCGGCCCGGATGTTCGGGCTGACCTGGGCGATGGGTGCGGCCGGCGTCTTCCTGATCATCTCGCCCTGGGTCGTCACGATCGGCCACACGGCCACCCGCGGCATGATCTGGAACCAGGTGGTCGTCGGTGGTCTCACCTGCCTGCTGGCCTTCACGGCGGCCGGCATGGTGCTGGGCAGCCGCCGCCGGATGTGACCTGACCGGTCGCGCGGCGGCATGGGACAGCGGAGGGGCAGCAGCGGGTCGCGCCCGCCATCGCACCGTGGCTACCGGCTCACTTCCTGAGCCGGTAGACCACGGTGTCGCCGTAGGCGCCGACCACCTCGTAGTGCGAGTCCAGCAGGTCCTCGATCCTGGGCACCAGGTAGGGCTGGTAGGGCGCGTGGCCGGAGTCGTCCACCACGATCTCCGGCAGGCCGTTGGTGGACAGCTCCTTGTCGAAGGTCTGCCAGGCGTCGGGCACGCTGTACTGCTCGCCGACGTCCGCGCTGCCCTTGCCACCGCTGAAGTTGGTCAGGAAGCCGGCCGTCAGGTAGCGGGTGGCCGGCTTGCGGTCGGAGAGCCAGTAGAGCTCGGGGTGCATGCCCCAGACCAGCACGGTGTCCTTGGGCGTGCTGCGTTCGGCGACCGCGGTGGCCACCTGGGCGGTCTGGCTCATCTGCGCGCCCGGCCAGGCCAGTGCCAGGGTCCAGAAGGCGCAGGCGGCGGCCGTGTTGTAGAGCAGCACCGGCTTCCACGCGATCGCCGAGACGCAGACCGCGCCGACCCCCAGCAGCACCAGCGGCGGGATCGTCTGCAGGTAGTAGTGGCCGTAGAAGTGGAAGCCGACGCAGACCCCGACCACCGAGGAGAGCAGCCAGACCCACAGGTCGCCGGCCGAGCCGTGCACCCGGACCGCGGTGGCGGGCGAGGGGCTCTGCCCGGTGCGGTAGCGCTGCCAGAGCCGGTGCCCGAGCGGGAAGAGGAAGCCCAGCGCGGCGGCGAGCAGGATCGCCGAGTTGCCCAGCGCCCGGCCGAGCATCAGCAGCCAGTCGCCCCCCAGCGAGGCGTAGTCGCCGTTGCCGGTCACCACCCAGGAGAGGAACCCCTTGGGCTTGGTCAGCAGGGCGGCGACCAGCGCTATCGGGACCGCGAAGCCGAAGGCGACCTTGAGCAGCGCCGGCTTCCAGGGCGCGCCGCGCCGCCGGGTGTCCTGCAGCAGCATCCAGAGCACCGGCAGCAGCACCGCGCCGCCGGTCTGCTTGGTCAGCGAGCAGAGGGCCACCGCGATCCCCGCCGCCAGCCAGCGCCGCCGCTCCGCGTAGCGGAAGGCCGCCACCATCGCGGGCAGCATGAAGACCTCGAAGGTGGCCGCCTGGGTGTCCTCCGGGGAGAGCCCGATGGAGGCCAGCAGGTAGAGCGCGCCCGCCGCGGCGCCGGCCCGGTTGCCCCAGCGCCCGCGGGCGATGGAGGCGAGCATGATCGCGGTCACCAGGTGGGCGACGATCGCCAGGGTGCGCAGCGGCCAGAGCGAGAGCGAGCCGAAGAGCGAGAAGCAGGCCTCGTAGAGCCAGGGCAGCAGCGGCGGCTTGCGGTCCACGACCGTGTCGTAGAGCACGCCGCCGTCCGCCAGCATCCGCGCCTGGGTGGCCAGGTAGCCCTCGTCGGGGCTCCAGACCGGGCGGACGAAGGAGGGGATGTGGGTGAGGACGGCGAGCAGCGTGAGCACCGGCACCACACGGGTCCAGTACCCCGTGCGGAGGCGCTCGGGTAGCCGCGAGGTCAACGCGGCAAGGCGCACGGGGGTCGGGATCTCGGTGGGCACGAGTGACAACCTACCCGGCGGGATCGGCGGCGGTGACGCCGATCCCGCTTTCAGATAGGACTGTCACACTGTCACAGAGATCAAGATGACCACCCGCTCAGGCGCGGACCGGCTGCGTGACGTCGAGGCGCGACACCAGCGCCGTGACCTGCCGGGCGATGTCCGGGGCGGTCAGGCCGATCTCGGCCAGGATCTCCTCGCGCTTGGCGTGGTCGAGGAACTCCTGCGGGATGCCGAAGTCGCGCAGCGGCAGGTCCAGCTCCGCGTCGCGCAGCGCCTGGGAGACCGCGGAGCCCACCCCGCCGGCCCGCCCGTTGTCCTCGACCGTGACGACCACCCGGTGCTCGGCCGCCAGGCCCGGCAGGGCCGCGTCGACCGGCTTGACCCAGCGCGGGTCGACCACGGTGGCGGTGATGCCCTGGGCGTCCAGCAGCGCGGCCGCCTCCAGGCAGAGCGGCGCCAGCGCGCCGACCGAGACGATCAGCACGTCCGCGCGCTGCTCGCCGGCGGGCAGCTGCTCGGTGCGGCCGTGCAGCACGTCCATGCCGCCGATCCGGCCGAGCGCGGCGACCGCGGGGCCCACCGAGCCCTTGGAGTAGCGCACGACGGTGGGTGCGTCGGTGACCTCGACGGCCTCGCGCAGCTGGGCGCGCAGCTGGTCGGCGTCGCGCGGGGCGGCCAGCCGCAGGCCGGGCACGACCTGCAGGATCGACAGGTCCCACATGCCGTTGTGCGAGGCGCCGTCGGTGCCGGTGACGCCCGCGCGGTCCAGCACGAAGGTGACGCCCAGGCGGTGCAGCGCCACGTCCATCAGGACCTGGTCGAAGGCGCGGTTGAGGAAGGTGGCGTAGACCGCGACCACCGGGTGCAGGCCGGCGGTGGCCAGGCCCGCCGCCGAGACGGCCGCGTGCTGCTCGGCGATGCCGACGTCGAAGGTCCGCTCGGGGAAGGCCTTGGCGAAGTCGGCCAGGCCCACCGGGTGCAGCATCGCGGCGGTGATCGCCACGATGTCCTGGCGCTCGCGGCCCAGCTCGACCATCTCGTCGCCGAAGACGGAGGTCCAGTCCTTGCCGGAGCTCTTCACCGGCAGGCCGGTGTCGGGGTGGATGACGCCCACCGCGTGGAAGCGGTCCTCGTCGTTCTGCAGCGCGGCGTGGTAGCCGCGGCCCTTCTCGGTGATGACGTGCACGATCACCGGGCCGCCGAAGCCCCGCGCCTTGCGCAGCGCGGACTCCACGGCGGCGATGTCGTGGCCGTCGATGGGGCCGAGGTACTTCAGGCCCAGGTCCTCGAACATGCCCTGCGGGGCGATGAAGTCCTTCAGGCCCTTCTTGGCGCCGTGCAGCGCGCCGGCCAGTGGCTGGCCCAGCACCGGGGTGCGCTGCAGGGCGTCCTTGCCCCAGGTCAGGAAGCGCTCGTAGCCCTGGGTGGTGCGCAGCGTGCTCAGGTGGTTGGCCAGGCCCCCGATGGTGGGCGAGTAGGAGCGCTCGTTGTCGTTGACCACGATGACCAGCGGGCGGTCCTGTGCCTCGGCGATGTTGTTGAGCGCCTCCCAGGCCATCCCGCCGGTCAGCGCGCCGTCGCCGGTGACCGCGACCACGGGGCAGTCCCGGTGCCCCAGCAGCTGGTTGGCCTTGGCGATCCCGTCGGCCCAGCCGAGCACGGTGGAGGCGTGCGAGTTCTCGATGACGTCGTGCTCGGACTCGGCCCGCGAGGGGTAGCCGGACAGGCCGCCCTTCATCTTCAGCCGGCTGAAGTCCTGCCGGCCGGTGAGCAGCTTGTGCACGTAACTCTGGTGCCCGGTGTCGAAGAGGATCCGCTCGCGCGGCGAGTCGAACACCCGGTGCAGGGCGATGGTCAGCTCGACCACACCGAGGTTGGGGCCCAGGTGTCCGCCGGTCTTGGCGACCTCCTCGATCAGGAAGCCCCGGATCTCCTCGGCCAGGGCGACCAGCTGCCCCGGAGTGAGCCGGTCGAGATCGCGCGGTCCCCGAATGCGGGTCAGCAGGGGCACCCGTTCCTCCTCTTTCGCTACGTGTCCGGGCCGGGCCCGGTGCGGGGGTCTCGGACCGCCCGACCAAGTGAGTCTAATGTCCACCCGTCGGACAGCTCGCGGGAGGGACGCTTTCGGGCCTGCCGTGGGGGCGCGAGCACCTGCCCCGAGCGCCCCGAACCGAGCGCCAAAAAGCAGGGCGCGCCCCTTGGGTAGGGGCGCGCCCTGGCAGGTGGCGGCTTTCGGTCAGCCGCGGCCGGAGGACTTCTGGGTCCGGCGGGAGACCGAGTCGAGCACCACCGCGGCCAGCAGCACCGCGCCGGTGATCATGTACTGGATCGACTGGCTGATGCCCTGCAGGTCCAGGCCGGTGACGATGGACTGGATCACCAGCATGCCCAGCAGCGCCGACCAGGTCTTGCCCCGGCCGCCGAAGAGGCTGGTGCCGCCGATGACGGCCGCCGCGATCGAGTTCATCAGCACGTTGCCGCTGCCGAGCTGCTTGTCCGCGAAGCCGGCCTGCGAGGCGATGAACAGACCGCCGACCGCGGCCAGACCGGCCGAGATCATGAAGACCGAGATCCGCACCCGGGCCACGTTGATGCCGGCCCGGCGGGCCGCCTCGACGCCGCCGCCGACCGCGAAGACCTTGCGGCCGTAGGAGGTGCGGCGCAGCACGAAGTCGGTGACCACGACCACACCGAGGAAGACCACCAGCGCCAGCGGCAGGCCGCGGTCCTGGTTGAGGGTGTACGCGGCGCCGAAGGCGAGCACCGCCAGCAGCACGGCGCGCAGCACGACCTCGCTGACCGGCTTGGCCGGCAGGCCGGCCGCCCGGCGGCTGCGGGCGCCCATCAGGGCGGCGACCAGGTAGCCGGCCACGCTGACCGCGGCCAGGCCGTAGGCGGCGGCGACCGAGTCGAAGAAGTAGTTGTCCAGGTTGGCGATCACGCCGCCCGGGATGTTGTTGAGCGTGCCGGTGTTGCCCATCACGTAGCCCTGCAGGCCGCTCCAGGCCAGCAGGCCGGCCAGCGTCACCACGAAGGCGGGCACGCCGATCTTGGCGAAGAAGAAGCCGTGCAGCGCGCCGATGGCCAGCGCCGCGCAGATGGCTATGACGGCGGCCAGGTACTCGTTGAGGCCGTGCTGGATGGAGAGCACCGCGGACACCGCGGCCGAGACACCGGCCACCGAGCCGAGCGAGAGGTCGATCTCGCCCAGCAGCAGCACGAAGACGATGCCCACCGAGATCAGGCCCGGGCCGGCGATGTAGAGGGTGATGTTGGAGAGGTTGCCGGCGGTGAGGAACTTGCCGGTGATCAGCTGGAAGATCGTGGCGATCAGCACCAGCCCGATCACCACCGGGACCGACCCCAGGTCGCCGCTGCGCAGCTTGCTCTTGAACTCGTTCAGGTAGCCGCTCAGGCCCTGCTCGCGGACCAGCAGGCGCGGGTCCACGGCGGAGGCGGGCGCCGCGGCGGAGGTCTCGGTCACAGTGCTGCCGTTCGTCGTCTTGGTGCTCGAGTGCTTGCTCACTTGGACCCCTCCGCGACCCGGGCCTGACGGCGGGTCACCGCGTTGTCGGTGGCGCCGGTGATGGCCGAGATGATCGTTTCGTGGCTCGTGGTGGCGACCGGGAAGACGCCGTTGTTGCGGCCCAGGCGCAGGACCGCGACCTGGTCCGCCACCGCGCGCACGTCCGCCATGTTGTGGCTGATCAGGATCACGCCCAGACCCCGCTCGCGCAGTCGCTCGACCAGGTCGAGCACCTGGGCGGTCTGCTCGACGCCCAGCGCCGCGGTCGGCTCGTCCAGGATGACGATCTTCGGGTCGCCGATCAGCGCACGGGCGATGGCGACCACCTGGCGCTGGCCGCCGGAGAGCGCCGCGACCGGGATGCGCACGCTGGGGATGCGGATGGAGAGCGTGTCGAGCAGCTCCTTGGCCCGCTTCTCCATGGCGACCTCGTCCAGCCGGCCGCCGCGCACGATCTCGCGGCCGAGGAAGAGGTTGGCGACCACGTCGAGGTTGTCGCAGAGCGCGAGGTCCTGGTAGACCGTCGCGACACCCAGCGCCTGGGCGTCCTGCGGGCGGTTCACGTGCACCGGACGGCCGGCCCACTCGATCCGGCCCTCGTCGATCGGGTGCACCCCGGCGATCGTCTTGACCAGGGTGGACTTGCCCGCGCCGTTGTCACCGACCAGGGCGACCACCTGGGAGGCGCGTACCTCCAGGTCGACACCGGTCAGCACCTGGACGGCGCCGAACCGCTTGGAGACTCCGCGCAACGCCAGTACGGGTGCGTCTGTCTGGACCATCTGTCTGGGCTCCTTCGTTCCGACTGTCGGGGGTCTGCCCCGTCCGTCGGGCCAGCCGCGCGCCGCCCCGGGCGCGAAAGGGGTAGTGCGAGAGAGAGAAGGGGCGCACGCGGTTCAGACGCGCGCTCCGCAGTCACGGCAGCGCCCGGCCGGACCCGTCCGTGGGGAACGGGTCCGGCCGGTGCGGCGGTTACTGGATGTTGGCGGCCTTGCAGGCGTCGGCGTACTGCGCGGTGCAGATGTCCGAGGCCTTGTAGAGGCCGTCCGCGATCACGGTGTCCTTGACGTTGGCCTTGGTCACCACGACCGGGGTGAGCAGCAGCGAGGGGATCTTGGCGCCGTCGCTGTCGGTGGAGGCGGTGGCGGTGCCACTGACGTCCAGGCCGTGCAGCAGGTCGACGGCGAGGGTGGCGGCACCCTCGGCCTCCGGCTTGTACGCCTTGTAGATGGTGTAGGCCTGGTCGCCCGTCAGGATCCGCTGGATCGCGTCGGAGGCGGCGTCCTGGCCACCGACCGGCATGTTGGTGATGCCGGCGGTCTTCAGCGCGGTGATGATGGCCGCGGCCATGCCGTCGTTGGCCGAGTAGACGGCCTGGAAGCCGTTCTTGGTCAGCGAGGTGATGGCGGCACCGATCTTCTGGCTGGCCACGGTGGGCTTCCACTCACCGGACTGCTCGTAGACGATCTTGCCGACGCCGCTGTCCAGCACCTTGTGGGCGCCGGCCTTGAACATGCCCGCGTTCGGGTCGGCGTCGTCACCGTTGATCATGACGACGTTGGCGCTCTTGGCGTTGGCGCCCAGCGCGTCGATCAGCGCCTGGCCCTGCAGCTCGCCGACCTTCTCGTTGTCGAAGGAGATGTACGCGGAGACCGGGCCGGAGGCGAGGCGGTCGTACGCGATGACCTTGACGCCCTTCTTCTGCGCGTCGGTGACCCAGGACGCGGTGCCCTTGGCGTTGACCGCGTCGAGCAGGATCACCTTGACGCCCTGCGAGACCAGGGTGTCGAACTGCTGCTTCTGGGTGGCCGCGTCACCGTTGGCGTTGTTGTACTTGACGGTGCAGTCGGTGCAGAGCTGCTTGACCTTGGCCTCGATCAGCGGCTTGTCGAAGGACTCGTACCGAACCGAGGAGGAGTTCTCCGGCAGGAGCAGGCCCACGGTCTTGGTGTCGCCGGAGCTTGCCGAGGTGCTGCCACCCGCCTTGCCACAGGCGGCCATCGAGAGGGCCATCGAGACCGCGGCAGTTCCGATGACGACGCGACGCATCATTGCGTTCATGGTGGGGGAGCCTCCCTGACAGGGCCGCAACATTGCGGCGAGGTGGAAGGAGTCAACCCGCCACCTCGGCTTGCCGTCAACAAGTAAAACCAAGCCAGGGGCGATCCAAACCCTTTCGTTATCTTCCTGAAGCCCCAACCGAGACCAAACGGACAGATCCCACAAGATTCACTGACACTCCGACAGGTTCTGACGGTCAGCCACGGGCTGCCGCGGCCTGTCCGGTGTGTCCCAGTGCGCCCGTTTCGCCCATCTCGCTCATCACCAGCGCGAGCGCGCCCAGCACCTCCGCACGACCACCCAGCGTGCCCGGAACGATCGACAACTGCCGTGCGGCGGACGGGATCGCGTACCGCGCCACGGAGTCGCGGATCGGCGAAAGCACCAGCTCACCGGCCTCGGCGAGGTCTCCGCCCAGGATCACCCGGCGCGGGTTGAGCAGGTTGCAGAGCGTTGCCACCCCGGTGCCGATCTGCCGGCCGGCGTCCGCGATCACCCGACGGCAGCCGAGGTCGCCCTGCTGGGCCAGTTGCACGACCGAGGAGAGGGTCAGCTCGCGATCATGGCTCGCGTTCAAGAGGTTGAGCAGGTAGCGCGAGCCGACGAAGGTCTCCAGGCAGCCGCGGTTGCCGCAGCGGCAGACCGGCCCGGCCTCGTCCAGCGTGATGTGGCCGATCTCGCCGGCCGTGCCGCCCGGGCCGCGGTAGATCTGCCCGTTGATCACCAGCCCGGAGCCGACACCGCTGGCCACCTTGATGTACGCCAGGTCGCTCACCCCGCGCCCGGCGCCCCAGACTAGCTCGCCCAGCGCACCGAGGTTGGCGTCGTTGTCGACGTACACCTCCATCCCCAGCCGGGCGGAGAGCTCGCGGCCCGGGGCGATCCCGGTCCAGCCCGGCAGGATCGCGGTGGACCCCAGCGCGCCGGTCTCCACGTCGATGGGCCCGGGCACGCCCAGACCCACCCCGATCACCTTGTCCGGCCGGAAGCCCGCCTGCTTCAGCAGCCGCTCCACCAGGGACTCCGCCCGGGCGAAGCCCTGCTCGGCGGAGACGTCCACGTTCATCGGCTCGCTCTCCTCGGCGAGCACCCGGTGCGCCAGGTTGCCGACCGCGACCCGCAGGTGCGAGTGGCCGAAGTCCACCCCCACCACGATCCCGGCGTCCCCGCTCAGCGAGACGCTGCGCGCCCGGCGCCCGCCCGAGGAGGTGTCCGCCACCACGACGGTGCCGCTCTCCTTGAGCTCGCGGACGATGTTCGAGACGGTGGCGGCCGACAGCCCGGTGGAGCGGGCGATCTCGGCCTGGGTCAGGGCCCCTGCCATCCGCACCGCCCGCAGCACCCGTTCGAGGTTGGCTCGGTGCAGCGAGGACTGCGAACCCGGCGTGTCCATGGACATGATTGATCCTCCTCAGGGCCCGGGGACCCGACCGTCCCCGCCCCACGCCGCGCCTTTGCGGCGGAGCTCGCGTGACTACGACCGGACACCACGTGCTGGGGGTGTTCGGGTCAGATGTTCACCTTCAACTTGTGAACTCTATGCTGCGCCGGGCCCGCCGGGCGGCCTCAAGGCCGACACCGGGTGGCCGGCCGGGGTCGGCGGCGGGTGGCCGGGGGCGCGCGAAGGGGCGCGCGCGGCGCTGTGGCGGGGACCGCGGGCGCCGTACCGGCGCGGCACGCACGCCGCACGCACGCCGTACCGGCGCCGTCGTCGCGCCGTGTCACACCTGCCGCTGTCCGAAAATGGCGCCCCCTTACGATGTCCTTATTCTCAGCCGCCCCAGCAGCCCCGGACCGCCTCGCGGAAGCCGGAGCCGGGCGGCCCACATACGGACAGTGACGGGGCATCACATGGCAGGGGATCACCAGGGCGCCGGCGGCGCGCCGGGCGGACAACCGGGCGGTCGGCCGGGCTTCGACCCGGCCGCGGTCGCGGACCAGCGGACACAGCTCGACGGCGCTGCGATCCCCCACCAGGCCGCCCCGACCGCACCGCCGGCCGGAGCGCCGGGTGGCGCACCCGGTGGCGACCTCCACTACCAGCCGACCGCGCTCGCCTTCCCGGCGCAGGGCGCGATGCCGCCGGCGGGACCCGGCGGGCAGCCGCCGGCGTTCGGCGCGCCGACCGGACCGGTCGGCCCGTACGACCCGCAGGCCGCGGGCGGCTACGGCTACCCGCAGGGCCCGCCCACCCCGCCGCCCGCCCAGGGCTACGCCGCGCCGCAGGGCGGCGGCTACGCCCAGCACCCCGCGCCGCCCCAGCCGCCGGCCGGCTACGGAGCGCAGCCGTACGGCGGGCAGCCGGGGGTCCCCGGGGCACCGGCCGGGCCCGGTTACGGCTACCCCGGGCCGATCCAGCCCACGGCCGCGCCGGCCAAGCAGCGCAACCCGATCCTGGTCTTCGGCGCGGTCGCCGGCTCGGTGCTGGTGGTCGCCATCGTGATCGCCCTGGTGGTCCTCTTCAAGGGCTCCCCCTCGCCCGGCACCAGCGGGGGCGGCACGGGCGGCGGAGGCGGCGGTGGCTCCGACGCCGGGAAGTACGCGGTCACCTGGACCGTCCCCAAGTCCACCGCCAGCGGCAGCGACGCGCGCACCATCGGCCAGTGGACCACCGACAAGCTGGTGGTGCGCGGCGACGCCACCGGGCTGGTGGCCTACAACCTCAGCGACGGCAAGGCCGCCTGGACGCTCAAGGTGCCCAGCGGCGTCAAGGCGTTCTGCAGCATGTCCTCGACCATCAACAAGAACAGCGTCGGCGGCGTCAGCTTCAACCTCGGCGACGACGACTGCGCCGGGCTCGGCGCGGTCGACGCCACCACCGGCAAGCTGCTCTTCCAGGTCGGCTCGCCGCTCAAGAGCAAGAGCTTCGACACCAAGGTCACCGTCACCGACACCACGCTGGCCGCCGCCAGCGGCGCGCTGCTGGCCGGCTACAACCTGACCGACGGCAAGTCGCTCTGGTCCTACAAGGACCGCGCCGACTACTGCTCGGAGAACGCCGACGCGGCCGGGGGCCTGGTGGTGGTCAGCGACTACTGCTCGGACTCCTCGCCCAAGCAGCAGCTGACCGTGCTGGACGCCAACACCGGCAAGAGCACCCAGACCTTCTCCCTGAAGGACGACAACGAGCGGCTCACCAGCATCGTCTCGGTCAAGCCGCTGGTGCTGGAGATCTCGGCCGGCTACGACGGCGACTTCGTGCAGGGCATCGACGCCTCCAACAACCCGATGGCGAAGATCCCGCTCAAGGTCACCGGCGAGGACCGGCTGCAGCTCTCCGCCGCCTCCGACCCGTTCGCCAAGAGCCTGGTGATCGGCAACACCCTCTACGTCGAGGTGCAGCAGAACAGCAAGACCGCGATCCGGGCCATCGACCTGGTCTCCGGCAAGACCCTGTGGACCGTCGACGGCGGGGCCGCGGACGGCCTGCGCCTGGTGGACCACAAGTCCGGCACCGCCGTCACCGCGATCGCGATGGCCGGCTACAACAAGACCTCGCAGGTGGTCACGCTCTCGGCGGCCGACGGCAGCGCGACGCCGGTGGGCGGCTTCAGCACCAAGAACCAGAGCTTCATGCCGTTCGAGGGTGCCGAGGTGCTGCTCTCCGACGACGGGCGGGTGCTGAGCATCCCGCAGCTGCCGATCGACTCGACCATGACGATGTACGGCAAGGGCTGACGGGCGGGGCGTGAGTGCCGGCGGGCCGGCTGCCGGCGGGCACGGGTGGTCACCGAGGTGACGCCCGTGCCCGCTTCGCGTTCGGGTGCGTCCCCGGCGCGTGCCGGTGCGTCCCCCGTGCGTGCCGGTGCGTCCCCCGTGCGTGCGGGTGCGTCCCCGGCACCGAGATCGAGGCCGTGATGCGCCAGGTGCGTCCCCCGTGCGTCCCCCCGGTGCCGTAGTGCCCGACCGGGCGGCTGACGTACCGCCTGCCGTCACCGTCCCGCAACCGTCCCGTCGCCGTCCGTGGCTTCCCCGCCCCCGCCGACAAACCTCGTGGCCCCCGGCGGGCGACATGGGAGGATGCGAACCACAAAGCCTGACGAAGGAGTCCCGCGAGTGCCTGGCACCAACTTGACCCGTGAGGAGGCCCGCACCCGGGCCGCGCTCCTCCACGTGGATGCGTACGACATCGAGCTCGACCTGAGCTCGGCCCGTGACGGGGGTACCTTCCGGTCCACCACCGTGGTCCGGTTCACCGCCAATCAGCCCGGTGCCTCCACCTTCATCGACCTGGTCGCGCCCGCCGTGCGGGAGATCGTCCTGAACGGTGAGCCGGTCGCCCTGGAGGCCTTCGCCGACAGCCGGATCGCGCTGAGCGGCCTGGCCGAGCAGAACGAGCTGCGGGTCGTGGCCGACTGCGCCTTCACCAACACCGGCGAGGGCCTGCACCGGTTCGTCGACCCGGTGGACGGCGAGACCTACCTGTACAGCCAGTTCGAGGTGCCCGACGCCCGCCGGGTGTTCGCCTCCTTCGAGCAGCCCGACCTCAAGGCGGCCTTCCGGTTCACCGTCACCGCGCCGCGCGGTTGGGTGGTCGTCTCCAACTCCCCCACCCCCGAGCCGGTCGGCGACGGCGACACCCAGCTGTGGTCGTTCGCCCCCACCGGCCGGATCTCCACCTACATCACCGCGATCATCGCCGGCCCCTACGTGGGCGTCTTCGACGAGTTCGTCGACGGCGAGCAGCGCGTGCCGCTGGGCATCTACTGCCGCCCCTCGCTGCGGGAGTTCCTGGACGCCGACGCGATCTTCGACGTCACCCGCCAGGGCTTCACGTACTTCCAGGAGAAGTTCGACTTCGCCTACCCCTTCGAGAAGTACGACCAGCTCTTCGTCCCGGAGTTCAACGCCGGCGCGATGGAGAACGCGGGCGCGGTGACCTTCCGCGACCAGTACGTCTTCCGCTCCAAGGTGACCGACGCCTCCTACGAGGCGCGCGCCACCACGATCCTGCACGAGCTGGCCCACATGTGGTTCGGCAACCTGGTCACCATGGAGTGGTGGAACGACCTCTGGCTCAACGAGTCGTTCGCCACCTACGCGGAGATGGTCGCCCAGGTCGAGCCGGCCGGCACCCGCTGGCCCAACGGCTGGACCACCTTCGCCAACCAGATGAAGACCTGGGCCTACCGCCAGGACCAGCTGCCGTCCACCCACCCGATCATGGCCGAGATCAACGATCTCGAGGACGTGCAGGTCAACTTCGACGGCATCACCTACGCCAAGGGCGCCTCGGTGCTCAAGCAGCTGGTGGCGTACGTCGGCCAGGACGCCTTCTTCGAGGGCGTGCGCGCCTACTTCAAGCAGCACGCCTGGGGCAACACCACCCTGGCCGACCTGCTCGGCGCCTTGGAGAAGGCCAGCGGCCGCGACCTGAAGACCTGGTCGAAGTCCTGGCTGGAGACCGCCGGCATCAACATCCTGCGCCCGGAGATCGCGGTGGACGCCGACGGCGTGATCACCTCCTTCGCCGTTCGCCAGGAGGCCCCCGCCCTGCCCGAGGGCGCCAAGGGCACCTCCGCGCTGCGCCCGCACCGCATCGCCATCGGCAGCTACGACCTGGTCGAGGGCAAGCTGGTGCGCGTCGACCGGATCGAGCTGGACGTCGACGGCGAGCTCACCGAGGTGCCGCAGCTGGTGGGCCGCACCCGTCCCGCCGTCGTGCTGCTCAACGACGACGACCTCTCCTACGCCAAGCTGCGCCTCGACGAGGCCTCGCTCACCGCGGTCACCGCGCACCTGGGCGACTTCGCCGAGCCGCTGCCGCGCGCGCTGTGCTGGGCGGCCGCCTGGGACATGACCCGCGACGGCGAACTCGCCACCCGCGACTACCTCGCGCTCGCCATCGCCGGCCTGCCCGAGGAGTCGGACATCGGCGTGGTCCAGTCGGTGCACCGTCAGGTCAAGCTCGCGCTGCACCTGTACGCCGACCCGGCCTGGCGCGAGGCGGGCCTGGGCCGCTGGGCCGCGGCCGCCGAGGAGCGCCTGCGCTCCGCCGTCGCCGGCAGCGACCACCAGCTCGCCTGGGCCAAGGCCTTCGCGTCGGTGGCCCGCACCCCCGAGCAGCTCGCCCTGCTGGCCGGTCTGCTCACCGGCGGCGTCGAGGTGCCGGGCCTGGCCATCGACACCGACCTGCGCTGGGACCTGCTCACCCGCCTGGTCGCCGTCGGCCAGGCCGACGAGGAGGCGATCGCCGCCGAGCTGGAGCGCGACAACACCGCGGCCGGCCAGGAGAAGGCCGCCACCTGCCGCGCCGCCCGCCCCACCGCCGAGGCCAAGGCCGAGGCGTGGGCGTCGGTCGTCGACTCCGACGAGCTCACCAACTACGTCCAGGAGGCGGTGATCAGCGGCTTCGCCGTCGCCGACCAGCGCGAGCTCCTGACGCCGTACGTGGGCCCGTACTTCGACGCGCTGCTGAACATCTGGGAGACCCGCAGCCACGAGATCGCCCAGCAGCTCATCATCGGCCTCTACCCCGCCTACGAGGTCGAGCCGGCCACCCTGGAGGCCACCGACGCCTGGCTCGCCGCCGCCCAGCCGGCGCCGGCCCTGGCCCGCCTGGTCGTCGAGTCCCGCGCGGGCGTCGAGCGCGCCCTGACCGCCCAGGCCGCCGACCGCGCGGCGAGCGCGCGGGCGTAGTCGCCCGACGGCGTGAACGAGCCGGTGGCCCCCGCGTGCTGACGCACCGGGGGCCACCGGCTCTTGGCGTTCGTGCCGTCGGACGTTCCACGGCGGCACGGGAGCGAGGTCCTTCCCCACCTCTGGGCGGCCGGGGCGGGTCAGGGGCGAGGTCAGGGCAGGGTCAGGAGGAAGACGGTGCCGTGGCCCGGGGGGTGGGCGAGGGTGAGGGTGCCGGCGTGGGCGGTGGTGATGGCGTGGGCGATGGCCAGGCCCAGGCCGGTGCTGCCGGTGGTGCGGGTGCGGGTGGGGTCGCCGCGGACGAAGCGGTCGAAGACGTGGGGGGCGAGGTCGGGAGTGATGCCCGGGCCGTCGTCGGTGACGGTCAGGTGGGTGCCCGGGGCGCCGTCGGGAGCGGGGGCCAGGCGGACGGTGACGGTGGTGCCGGGCGGGGTGTGCCGGTGGGCGTTGCCGAGCAGGTTGGCGAGGACCTGGCGCAGGCGGTCCTCGTCGCCGGTGACCAGCAGGGGCTCGGCGGGGAGGTCGAGGCGCCAGTGGTGGCCGGGGCCGGCGGCGCGGGCGTCGGCGGTGCAGTCGAGGACGAGGCGGGTGAGGTCGACCTCGGTGGCGGCCAGCGGGCGGCCGGCGTCCAGGCGGGCGAGCAGCAGCAGGTCGTCGACGATGCTGCCCATCCGGCGGGACTCGGCCTCGATCCGTTCCAGCGCGTGGCGGACCGGCGGGGCGATCGGGTCCGGATGGCGCAGCGCCAGTTCGGCGTGGCCGCGGACGGTGGCGACGGGGGTGCGCAGCTCGTGGCCGGCGTCGGCGGCGAACGAGCGCAGCCGGTCCTCGACGGCGTGCCGCTGGCCGAGCGCCTCCTCGACGTGGCCGAGCATGCGGTTCAGGGCCAGCCCGACCCGGCCGGTCTCGGTGGCGGGGTCGGCGTCCGGCACGCGGTCGGAGAGCACCACCGCGCCGCGGGCCAGCGGCAGCACGCTGACCCGTTCGGCGGTGTCGGTGATCCGGGCCAGCGGGCGCAGCGCGAGGCGGACCCAGAGCGCGCCGGTGACGCCGGCCACGGTGACGGCGGCGGCGAAGACGGTCAGCTCGATCACCATCATCTGGTGCTCGGTGTCGCGCAGTTGGCGCAGCGGCAGGCCGGTGACCAGGACGTCGTGGTCCGCGCCGGCCATGGCGCGCACCCGGTAGTCGCCGAGCTGGGAGAGGACCACGGTGCGGGCCGCGCCGCCCACCGGGAGGGCGGCCAGCGCGCGCTGGTCGGCCGGAGTGAGGCGGACCAGGTCGTCGGTGTCGGCGGGGGTGGTGCCGGCCGCCACCGCGTCGTCGTCGGCGTCGCCGTCGACGACGCGGAGGAGGCCGACGGCGACGCCGGCGTTGGTGCCGGTGCCGCCCAGCAGCGGGGCGGCGACGGTGCCGGGGGCCTGGGCGCGGGTGTCCCGGGGCGCGGCCCGCGGGGACTCCCCGGTGGACGGGCCGGGGGTGGCGGGGGCGGTGGAGGAGGATGCGGAGGAGGCCGTGGCGGCGGGCGCGGGCGCGAGGTGTTCGAGGCTGGCGGCGTAGCGCCCGCCGGTCTCGGCGAGTTGCTGGTCGAGCCGGGCGAGCAGGAAGTGCTGCAGCGCCCCGGTCACCGTCAGGCCGACCCCGGCCAGGGTGAGCACCAGCAGGGCGAGCAGACCGGCGATCAGCCGCGCCCGCAGGGTGCGCGGCGGCGCCAGGGCCACGCGGGGCCGGCGGCGCCCGCTCACGCGGCCGGCGTCGGGGTCGGGGGCCGCAGCAGGTAGCCGGCGCCCCGGACGGTGTGGATCATCGGGGGCCGGCCGGCGTCGATCTTCTTGCGCAGGTAGCTGATGTACAGCTCCACCACGTGGGCCTGCCCGCCGAAGTCGTAGGACCAGACGGCGTCCAGGATCTGCGCCTTGCTCAGCACCTGGCGCGGGTGGCTCATCAGGTAGCGCAGCAGGGCGAACTCGGTGGGGCTCAGATCGATCGGCTCGCCGGCCCGGCTGACCTCGCGGGCGGCCTGCACCAGCACCAGGTCGCCCAGCACCAGGGCCCCCGAGGGCGGCGCGTCGGGGGCGCGGCCGGTGGCGGCGTCCGCCCGGCGCAGCAGGCCGCGCAGCCGGACCACCACCTCGGCGAGGCTGAACGGCTTGCTGACGTAGTCGTCGCCGCCCGCCGCGATGCCGGCGATCCGGTCCTCGACGGCGTCGCGCGCGGTGAGGAAGAGCACCCGGGTCTCCGGGTGGTCCTCCTGGATCCGGGCGAGCACGGTCAGGCCGTCGAGGTCGGGCAGCATCATGTCGAGCACGACGGCGTCCGGCGCCCAGGCCCGGGCGGCGTGCACGGCCTCGGTGCCGGTGGCGGCGCCGAGCGCCTCCCACCCCTCGTAGCGCAGCGCGCCGCAGAGCACCTCGACGAGGTCGGGCTCGTCGTCGACGACCAGGATGCGGCGGGCGGTGGTCATGGAATCCGTTCGGCCGGGGGCGGGCGCAGGGCGGCTGCACGTGGTGGTGTGGACCCATTGTGGCGGACCCGGATGAGAACTCGGTGAGATCCCCAGGGCCACCAAACCTGTCCTGAGCTGCGGAAACGTGTCCTCAAAGCGGTATCGGGCGGTCGGCATTCAGAGCGTACTGAGAGCTTCCGGTGACAGTGTGGCGGTTCCGGAGAGCGAGGAGAACCACCCGTGAGCACAGCCGCCCACCGCCGGAACCGACCGGCCACCCCCGCGCCGCACCGGTCCGGTCCGCGGCTTCCCGGCCCGCGTCCGTCCCGCCCGCGGCTGCCCGACCTGCTGCACGCCGCCCGGCCCGGCGTGTTGCCGCTGCTGGCCGCGGCCGGCGCCGCGATCGTGCTGGCGCTCTGGTGGCGGGACACCTACGCGGTGACCGGCGCCGCGGAGTGGCTCACCGGTGGCGCCCGGATCACCGGCCTGCTGGCGGGGTACCTCGCCCCGCTGCTGCTCCTGCTGATGGCCCGGATCCCGGTGCTGGAGCGCGAGGTCGGCGCGGACCGGCTGGCCCGCTGGCACGCGCTGGGCGGGCGCCACCTGGTCGCCCTGGTCGCCGCGCACGTGTCGCTGGTGATCTGGGGCTACGCGCTCACCGCCCACCAGGGGGTGGTCGGCGAGGGCGTCGAGATGGTCCTGCACTACCCCGAGATGCTCAAGGCGACGGCCGGCACCGTGCTGATGCTGGGCACCGGCGCCCTCTCGGCCCGGATCGCCCGGCGCCGGCTCGGCTACGAGGCCTGGTACTACCTGCACCTGGCCACCTACCTGGCGATCACGCTCGCCTTCGCGCACCAGCTGGCGAACGGCGCCGACCTGGCCGAGGGGGTCGGCCGGTTCGGCTGGTACCTGCTCTACCTGGGCACCTTCGCGCTGCTCGGCTGGTACCGGCTGGTGGTGCCGTTCCTGCGCGACCGGCGGCACCGGCTGCGGGTGGCCGAGGTCCGCCCGGAGGCCGACGGCGTGGTGTCGGTCTTCCTGACCGGCCGGCGACTGGACGAACTGCGCTGCGAGCCTGGGCAGTTCTTCCGCCTGCAGTTCATGGCCGGGCGGCTGCGCTGGGCCGCCAACCCGTACTCGCTCTCCGCGCCGCCGCACCCGCGGTTCCTGCGGTTCACCGTGAAGGACCTGGGCGGGCACAGCGCGGCGGTGGCGGCGCTGCGCCCGGGGGTGCGGGTGCGGGCCGAGGGTCCGTACGGCGCCTTCACCGGGCACCGACGCCGGGCCCGGCGGGTGCTGCTGATCGCGGCGGGGGTCGGGATCACGCCGATCCGCGCGCTCTTCGAGACGCTGCCGGCCGGGCCCGGCGAGCTGACCCTGCTCTACCGGGCGCGCGACGAGCACGAGGTGCTGTTCCGCACGGAGTTGGCGGCGGTGGCGGCGCGCCGCCGGGCCCAGCTGCACCTCCTGCTCGGCAGCCGGACGCAGCCGGGCAACACGCTGAGCGCGGCGGAACTGGCGGAGCTGGTGCCCAAGTTGACCGAACACGAGGTCTTCCTCTGCGGGCCGCCCGAGCTGACCGCCCACGCCGTACGGGAGTTGCGCGCCGCCGGGGTGCCGCGACACCGGATCCACCACGAGTCGTTCGTTCTCTGAAGGAGTGTCCTGCGATGCGTCGAGCCATCGTCTCCACCGCCGTCACCGCGGGCGCCGTCGTGCTGCTCCTCTCGCTCAAGCCGCACGGCGGCGCGGCGGCACAGAGCGCCCCGGTGATCTCCTCGGACACCGGTACCACGGTGCCGGCCACCGATCCCGGCGGGCAGGCCAGCGCCTCCCCGTCCAGCGGGGCCACCGCCACTACCGGGACCGGCACCGGCAGCAGCACCCGGACCGTCACCGGCAGCGCCGTGGACACCCGCTACGGCCCGGTGCAGGTCCGGATCACCCTCACCGCGGGCCGGCTGACCAAGGTCGACGTGCTCCAGTACCCGGCCGAGAGCGGTCGCGACCGGGAGATCAACGCCTACGCCCTGCCGGAGCTCAACCAGGAGGCGGTGGCGGCCGGCAGCGCCTCGATCGACGCCGTCTCCGGCGCCACCTACACCAGCCAGGGCTACCTGCGCTCGCTGCAGAGCGCCCTCGACCAGGCCGGAGCGAGCTGATGCTGCGCCACGCCGAGCCGGTGATGGGCACCGTGGTCTCCTTCGCGGTACCCGGCGCGGACCCCGCCCGGCGGGCCGCCGTGCTCGGTCCGGCGATCGCCGAGCTCCACCGGCTCGACGCGCTGCTCTCCCCCTACCTCCCGCGCAGCGAGCTGAGCCGGCTGGCCCGCGGCGAGCTGACGGTGGACCGGTGCGACCCGCTGGTCGGCGAGGCGCTCGGGCACTGCGCGGCCCTCGCCACCGAGACGGACGGCTGGTTCACCGCGCGCCCGGGCGGGCGGCTGGACCCCTCGGGGTGGGTGAAGGGCTGGGCGCTCGAACGGGCCTCGGACCTGCTGACCCACGCCGGCCACCGGGACCACAGCGTCACCGGCGGCGGCGACGTGCAGGCCCGCGGCCCGGCGGCGAGCGACCCGGCGGCGGACGGCCCGGTGGTGGACGGCCCCACAGCGGGCGCGCGGGCCTGGCGGATCGGGGTGGCCGATCCGCACCGCGCCGGCCAGGTGCTCGCGGTGCTGACCGCGCCGGACGGCGAGCCCTTCGCGGTGGCCACCTCCGGGACGGCCGAGCGCGGCGCGCACATCCTCGACCCGCACACCGGCCGGCCCGCCGAGGGCCTGCGCTCGCTGACCGTGGTCGGCCGCCGGATCGCCCGCACCGACGCCTACGCCACCGCCGCCTTCGCCATGGGCCCGCACCGGGCGCTCGCCTGGCTGGAGGCCCGTCCCGGGTACGAGGGGCTGGCGGTGCTGCCGGACGGGCGCCGGCTGGGCACCCCGGGACTGCGCCGTTACCTGGCGGCCCGGGGCTGAACCGGGGAGCGCGACACGCCGGGGAGGCGTTCCGCGCCCGCGGCGGCGGGCTGCGACCAGACTGGGCCCGTGGACGAGAGCCGAGCGATGGCCGGGGCAGTGCGCGAGGAGGAGGCGGCGGCCGGGGGCGGGCTCGGGGTGCGGCTGAACTGGCTGCGGGCCGGGGTGCTGGGGGCCAACGACGGGGTGGTGTCGACGGCCGGGCTGGTGGTCGGGGTGGCCGGGGCCACCAGCTCCGCGAGCACCCTGCTGGCCTCCGGGCTGGCCGGGCTGCTGGCCGGCGCCATCTCGATGGCCGCGGGTGAGTACGTCTCGGTCAGCACCCAGCGGGACTCCGAGCGGGCCGCGCTGGCGACGGAGCGGCGCGAGCTGGTCGAGGAGCCCGAGGCGGAGCTGGACGAGCTGACCGGGCTGCTCCAGGGCCACGGGCTGACCGCGCGACTGGCCCGGGAGGTCGCCGAGCAGTTGACCGCCCGGGACGCGCTGGGCGCGCACGCCCGGGTCGAGCTGGGCATCGACCCGGCGCAGATCGTCAACCCCTGGCACGCCGCCTGGGCCAGCTGCGCGGCCTTCACGGTGGGGGCGGTGCTGCCGCTGCTGGCGATCGTGCTGCCGCCGGCGGGGCTGCGGGTGCCGGTGACCGTGGTCGCGGTGCTCTGCGCGCTGGTGGTCACCGGCTGGCTGGGCGCCCGGCTGGGCGAGTCGCCGGTACGCCGGTCGGTGCTGCGCACCACGCTGGGCGGCGGGCTGGCGATGGCCGTGACCTACGCGGCGGGGTGGCTGCTCTCGACCGCGGGGGTGTGAGCCCGCGGGCCGGCGAACCGGCAAACGCCGTCGCCCCGCGGCCCGGGCGGGCAGCGGGGTGACGGTCCCTCGGAGCTACTTCTTCTTGTCCTTGCCGACCCACACCGGCAGCATGACCAGACCGGAGATGATCAGGAAGAGCGCGATCGGCAGGGCCACGAACAGGCCGAAGGTCTGCGCGAAGGTCAGGCCGTTGCCCGGGTCGTCGCCGTCGTCCCGGGTCAGCGCGAAGGCGGCGGGCGACGTCAGCAGCATCATCAGCGTGGCCGTCGCGGTGACCGCACCGGCGCGCAAAGCGTTCCTCTTGTCCACGTTTCCCAAGGTACCGGCCCTTTATCGGGGATCGCGCGGCGGGGTCGGCCTTCCGGGGGTGACCGGCCCCGCGGGGGTGTCCGGCTCCGCGGCGGCGCCCGGTCCCACCGGGGTGTCCGGCCGCAGGCCGCGGGTCAGCAGGCCGCCCAGCGCCAGCGCCCCCGGCTCGCCGGCCAGCCGCTCCAGGGTGACCGGGGTGCCGGCGGCGTCGGCGACCGGCAGGCGCCAGTTGGGGTACTGGTCCCAGGTGCCGGGCAGGTTCTGCGGGCGCGGATCGCCCACGGTGTCCGGCAGCCAGACGCCGACCAGCTCGGCCGGGGTGGCCAGCAGGAAGCGGTAGAGCGCCTCCTGGTCCAGCCGCGCGTCCTGCTCCAGCAGGCCCAGCCGGGTCAGTTCGGCCCGCCAGTCGGCCAGCTCGCGGGCGGCCGCGGTCTGTTCCTCGGCCAGCGAGTGGAGCAGCAGCCCCAGGTGGTGGCGCAGGTCGACGTGCGCGCCCGACAGCCGGGCCGCGGTGCTGGGCAGGTCGTGGGTGGTCAGCGTGGCCAGGCAGCCGGTGCGCCAGCGCCGCGGGTCCAGCGGGGCGCCCTTCGCGGTGTCCTTGCCCTCCCAGTCGCGTTCGAACCAGAGCACCGAGGTGCCCAGCACCCCGCGCGCCGTCAGTTCCTCGCGCACGCCGGGCTCGACCGTGCCCAGGTCCTCGCCGATCACCGCGGCGCCGGCCCGGTGCGCCTCCAGGGCGAGCACGCCGAGCATCGCGTCGGCGTCGTAGCGCACGTAGGCGCCCTCGGTGGGCGGCCGGCCGGCCGGCACCCACCAGAGCCGGAACAGGCCCATCACGTGGTCGATCCGGATCGCGCCGGCGTGCCGGGCGGCGGCCCGCAGCAGTTCGGCCCAGGGCGCGTAGCCGGTGGCGGCCAGCGCGTCGGGGCGCCAGGGCGGCAGGCCCCAGTCCTGGCCGTGCGCGTTGAAGGCGTCCGGCGGCGCGCCGACCGAGATGCCCTCGGCCAGCACGTCCTGCAGCGCCCAGGCATCGGCGCCGTCGGGGTGCGCGCCGATGGCCAGGTCGTGGATCAGACCCAGCGTCATGCCGGCCCGCTCGGCGGCCTGCTGGGCGGCGCCGAGCTGCTCGTCCAGCAGCCAGGCCAGCCAGCGGTGGAACTCGACGGCCTCGGCGTCCTGCGCGCGGGCGGCGGCCAGCTGGGGGGTGCCGGGGTGGCGCAGGCCCTTGGGCCACTGCCGCCACGGGCCCGGGTGCCGCTCGGCCAGCGCGCACCAGGTGGCGTGGCTCTCCAGCCAGTCGCCCTCGCGGCGCACGAAGGCCTGGTAGGCGGCCTGCCGGCCGGGTCCGCGCGGGACCGTGTGCAGCAGTTCCAGCGCCGCGCGCTTGACGGCCCACACCGCGTCCCGGTCGATCAGCCCGTCGTGCTCCAGCACCTCGGCGCGCAGCCGGCCGGCCCGCTGCGCCAGCGCGTCCAGCTCGGCGCGCTGGGCCGCGTCGGCGTACGCGTACTCGGGCACCGCCTCGATCCGCAGGTGCACGGGGTCGGCGAAGCGGCGTGAGGAGGGGCGGTAGGGCGAGGGGTCGGAGGGGAGGGTGGGCAGCGCCGCGTGCAGCGGGTTGAGCTGCAGGAAGTCCGCGCCCAGGGCGCCGGCCGACCACTGGGCCAGTTCGGCGAGGTCGCCGAGGTCGCCCATGCCCCAGGAGCGTTCGGAGAGCACCGAGTAGAGCTGGGCGAGGAAGCCCCAGCCGCGGCCGGGCAGCGGGGCCAGCCGTTCGGGGGCCACGATCAGGGTGGCCGACTCGGTGCGGTCGGCCAGGCGCAGCTGCAGGGTGTGCCGGCCCAGCGGCAGGTCGGCCGGCAGCCAGTCCGAGCGGCCGGGCGGCAGCTGCCACTCGCCGCCGTCCTCCAGCGCGATGCCCAGCCGGGCGGCGGCGGGCACGTCCAGCGCGGTGCGCCGGCCGGCCCGGGCGACCAGGCAGGGCGGCAGCAGGCGCCGGGCGGCGGCCTCCCGGTGCTCGGCGAGCGCCCGCTCGACGGCCTGCGGGGTGCCGGCGTCCACGCCGAGCGCGGCGAGCACGGCGGTCAGCGTGGCGGCCGAGACCTGGACCGGGCGGCCGTCGCCGGGGTCGTAGCTGCTGTCCACGCCGTGCGCCTGGGCCAGGGCCAGCAGCGGCGCGCCGGGCGCGGGGGCGTCCTCGGCGGTGGGGTCGACGGCGTTCGCCGGACCGGATGCTGAGCTCCCGTCAGATTCTGAGGCATCGTCGGAACGGTGGAGGTAAGCGGCCAACACGGGCTCCTGCGGGGTCGGGGGACGCATGCGGACGGGGGCGGGGGACGCTGCGGGGGCGACAGCTCCACTCCTACCCGGCTCGCCGGGCCACCATCCGCAGCGGCGCGCCGGGGGCCGACGCCTCGTCAGGGGTGATCACTCCTGGAGGGACCTGGACATAATCGGACAGAACGGCCATAGGACCGGCTCACGTTGACAGGCACGCGGTCACCTGGTGGGCTGTGGCAGCGAGGTCTGGCGTGGTCGGTGGGGGGCCGGTGAGGCAGTTCCTCGCGCACCCGTCGATCACCCCGTTCGGCCGACTGCCCCCGGCCGCGAGGAGGCCCCCGTGCAGACCCGTGTGTCCGCGACCGCAGGGAGGCGGTTGCGGCAGCAGCTCGAGCAGAGCCCGGCGCTGCGCGAGGTCCTGCAGCATCCCGCCGTCCTGGTCACCCGCCGGGCCACCGCCCGCACCGCGCGCCGGGTCGCCCCGCGCGCCGCGGACCGGCTGATCGCCGACCTCAAGGGCACCCGGCCGCTGCTCGCGGAGATCCGCGCCGAGCGGCTGGCCGGCCCGGCCCCCGCCACCCTGGGACCGCGCCGCGCGACCCTGCGGATCGCCGCCACGCTCTCCGCCGCCGCGGTGATCGGCGGCCTGCTCGCCACCGTGCCGGCGACCGCGACGCCCACCGGCCCCGGCGTCTCGATCAGCGCCCCGGCGCGCACCCCGCTGGGCAGCCTGGCGAGCCCGCAGGTCTTCCCCCGACCCCAGCAGCTGACGCCGGCCGGCAAGCCGGTCACGGTCCCCACCGAGGTCTCGCTGGTGGCCGGCGCGCAGGCCGACCCGGGGGCGCTGGCGGCCGTGCGCGAGGTGCTGGCCGCCGCCGGCGCCACCACCGTGAGCACCCCCGCGCAGCCGGGCGCGGCGCCCGCGCCGGGCGAGCTGGTGGTCTTCGTCGGCGGCCCGCAGGAGCAGCCGGACCCGGCCACCGACCGCACGCTGCACGACCTGGGCGCCGACACGCCGGCCGGCCTGCCGACCGGCGGGTACGTGCTGGCGGCCGGCCAGCTGCCCGTGGCCGGCGGCAGCTACGGCGCGGTGGTGCTGGCCGGGGCGGACGCGGAGGGCACCTTCCACGCCGCGCAGAGCCTGCGCCAGCTGCTGACCGCGGTCCCGGCCGGCCAGGGCCAGGGCGGCGGCGCGCTGGGCTTCCCGGGCCTGACGGTGCGGGACTGGCCGACCGGCGCACCGCTGCGCGGCACCGCCGAGTCCTTCTACGGCACCGCCTGGACCACCCAGCAGCGGCTCGACCTGATCGACTTCCTGGGCCGGACCAAGCAGAACTTCTACCTCTACGCCCCCGGTGACGACCCGTACCGGCAGGGGCAGTGGCGCGACCCGTACCCGAGCGCGCAGCAGGACGACCTGCGCCTGCTGGCCGAGCGGGCCCGCACCGACCACGTGGTGCTGGGCTACGCGATCGCCCCCAACCAGAGCTTCTGCTACAGCTCCGGCAAGGACGTGGACGCGCTGGTGGCCAAGCTGGACGCGATGCGCGCGCTCGGCTTCACCGCCTTCCAGCTGCAGTTCCAGGACGTCAGCTACGACGAGTGGCACTGCGCGGGCGACAAGCGGGCGTACGGCACCGGCCCGGCCGCCGCCGCCAAGGCGCAGGCCCAGCTGGCGAACGCGGTGCAGCAGCGGCTGGTCGACCGGCACCGGGAGGTGCGGGCGCTGTCGGTGGTGCCCACCGAGTTCCACCAGCAGGGCGCCACCCCGTACCGCAGCGCGCTGGCCGGGGCGCTGACGCCGGCCGTCCAGGTGGCCTGGACCGGGGTCGGGGTGATCCCGGGGAAGATCACCGCCGGCCAGACCGCCGACACCGCGCTGCTCTTCGACCACCCGCTGGTCACCATGGACAACTACCCGGTCAACGACTCCTCCCCCGACCGGCTCTACCTCGGCCCGTACACCGGGCGCGACCCCGAGGTGGCCCGGCGCTCGGCCGTGCTGCTGACGGCCGGCATGCAGCAGGCCGCCGCCTCCCGGATCCCGCTGGCCACCGCCGCCGACTACGCCTGGAACCCGGACGGCTACCGCTCGGACGCCTCCTGGCAGTACGCGCTGCGGGCGCTGGCCGCCGACGCCGTCCCCGCCGCCACCCCGGGCGGCACCGCGGACGCCGGCTCCGGGCCGGCGCTGGCCGCGCTCGGCGCGCTGGCCGGCAACAGCTCCTCCTCGCCGCTGTCCGGCGCGGAGTCCGGCTACCTGACCCCGCTGATCGACACCTTCTGGGCCGCGCTGCAGCCCAGTGGCGGCGGCACCGTCGACCTCGGCCGGCTTCAGCAGGCCGCCGACCCGCTGCGGGCCGCCTTCACCACCATGGCGGGCGCCGGCGACGCGCTGCGCGGCAACGACTCGCAGGCCCGCACCGCCCGCGGCGCCACCGCGCTCGCCGACGAGACCGCGCCCTGGCTGGACCGGCTCGGCGCCTACGGGCGGGCCGGGCAGGCCGCGCTCGACATGCTGCTGGCCCAGCACCGCGGCGACGGAGCGGCCGCCTGGCAGTCCCGGGTGGCGCTGCGCCGGCTGCGCGACCAGCTCGCCCAGGGCGCGGTGACGATCGGCACCGGCGTCCTGGACCCGTTCCTGGACCGGGCGATGAAGGCCGCCGACAGCTGGTCGGGGGTCAGCGCCGGGGCGCTGAGCCCCACCACCACCCTGGGCACCGCGCACGACCACGGCCCGGCCCTGATGACCGACTCCGCGGCCGACACCTTCTACTGGAGCTCGGCGCCGCCGCAGCCCGGCGACGCCTTCGGGGTGGACCTGGGCGACGGACGCCCGGTGGCCACCGTGACGGTCAGGATGGGCGCCACGGACGGCTCCGGCGGCCCGGCGGACGACCCCAGCGGTGACGCGGGCGCGGCGGCCGACGACTACCTGCGCGACGGCGTGCTGGAGTACACCACCGGCGACGGCGGCTGGCAGCAGCTGCTGACGCTGCACCAGCAGAAGAGCGTCACCGCCACGCTGCCCGCCGGCGCGGTGGTCCGGGCGATCCGGCTGCGCGCCACCAAGAGCCAGCAGACCGCGGTCGCGGTGCGCGAGTTCAGCGTCACCGCGCCGGACGCGGTGCACGCCACCGGCACCGGCGGGCCCGCCGCGGCGCCGGGCTCCTCGCCCGACGCGGTGCCCGACGGCGACCCGGCCAGCGCCACCCGGGCGGCCGCCGCGCCGACCGTCGCCGACGCGCCGCTGACCGTCAACCTGGGCGGCACCCGCCCGCTGGACCGGCTCACCGTGCTCACCGACCCCACCGTGCGGGCCACCGCCACCGTGGAGACCCGCAACCCGGACGGCAGCTGGACCGGCGTCGGCACCCTGCACCCGGGCTACAACGAGCTGCCCACCGGCGGGCGGCCCACCGGCGCGGTGCGGCTCACCTGGCAGCCGGGCGGCGACGCCCCGGTGGTCAACCAGATCGTCCCCTGGTACGCGGACACCCCGCTCGCCCGGCTCACCCTGGCCGACCCGGAGCTGGACGTGGTGGCGGGCGCCGCGGCGCCGGCGCAGACCCAGGCGATCGTGGACGCCACCCGCCCCGAGGGCGCGAGCGGCGACATCCGGGCCACCGCCCCGGCCGGCGTGGTGGGCCTGACCGTCAGCCCGGCGCCGGCACCGGGCCAGGGCGGCGCCCCGGTCGGCGTGCCGCTCGGCGTCGGCGCCAGCACCGCGGTGCAGGTCGGCGCGGCGGCGGGCACGCCGACCGGGACCTACCAGGTGCCGGTGGACTTCACCACCGGCGGCGTGACGGTGCGCCAGGTGCTGCAGGTGCACGTGGTGCCGCCGACCGGCGGCCCGGACCTCGCGCCGAGCGCCAGTGCCACCTCCTCCGGCGACGAGACGCCCAAGTACCCGGCCGGCGCGGTCAACGACGGCGACCCGGCCACCCGGTGGTCCTCGCCGGCCAGCGACGGCGCCTGGGTGCAGCTGCAACTGCCGCAGCCCACCCACCTGGGCGAGGCGGTGCTGCACTGGCAGGACGCCTACGCCTCCGCCTACCAGCTGCAGACCTCGGCCGACGGGCAGAACTGGACCACCGTGGCGAGCGTGGCCGCCGGCCACGGCGGCACCGAGACGGTGCGCTTCGACGCACCGGGCGCGCTCTACCTGCGGATGCAGGGGGTCAGCCGGGCCACCAAGTACGGCTACTCGCTGTTCGGCATCGAGGTGTACGCGGTGACCGACCCGGCCGCCGCCCCGGGCACCGGGGGGACGCCGCCCGTCGTGCCGCCGACCACCGGCCCGGTCGGCGTCCCGCTGCCGAGCCCGACGCCCGGCGCCACCCCGGGCACGGTGCCCACCCCGGCGCCGAGCCCCACCGGCACCCCGGTCACCCCGTCCGTCCCGGCGCTGCCGAGCGGCCTCCCGAGCGGCCTGCCGCTGCCCGGCCCCACGGGTTCGCCGCTACCGGGCAGCAGCGCCGCGGCGGGCGCGGCGGCCGGCGCCGGCACGGGCGCGGGGGCCGGTCCCTCACCCAGCGCGACGGTGCCCAAGCACTGAGGGGCGGTGCCCGGGCGCCGGGCCCGGGAAAGCCGGTGGGCCGGCGGCGCGCCCGATGTCGGGTGCGTCGCCGGCCCATGAGAGGCGTACCGGTGGGAACGGCTGGGACGGGTCAGGCGGTGAGGGCCTCCGGTTGCTCACCGCGCTGGTGCGGTCGGGACCGGCCGAGCGGGACCGGTGTGCCCGCGTGGTCGGTATGGTCGTGGTGCTCGAAGTCACGGAACTGGTCCGTGCCGCCGTACGGCTCCAGGTAGGGCCGCCAGCGCGGATCCTTGATCCCGGTTCCGATGATGCGCCAGGCGAGCCCGCTGGGCGGGGCCGGAGGTCGCTTCATCCGCCACCCGAGTTCGGTCAGGTGGCGGTCGGCCTTCATGTGGTTGCAGCGGCGGCAGGCCGCCACCACGTTGTCCCAGCGGTGCTGGCCGCCGCGGCTGCGCGGGATGACGTGGTCGACGCTGGTCGCGGCGGCCCCGCAGTAGACGCAGCGCCCGTGGTCACGGGCGAAGAGTGCGCGGCGGGTGAGGGGAACGGGCCCGCAGAACGGCACCCGGACGAACCGGGTGAGCCGGACCACGGAGGGCGCCGTGACGGCGCTGGTGGCGCTGTGCAGAGTGACACCGGAGTCCTCCAGGCTGACCGCCTTGTGGTTGAGGACCAGGATGAGTGCGCGGCGCATCGATACGACGCCGAGTGGCTCGTAGGACGCGTTGAGGACCAGGACATGCGGCACGGATGCCTCCTTGGACGCCTGCGGCGCGTGGCTCGCGCCGGGACGAGCGGATGATCGCGCATCGCTGCGCGATCACCCCCAGTGTCGCCTTACGAGTTTGTACGGCGCCACCATTACCAGGTAACGGGCCGGAGTGGCTTCGGTCATAGCTCGCTGACTAGCTCTATGCCCAGCGCCGTGGCGCGCTGCACTCGAACGGTCCGCGGGGCGCCCGGGCGGGCGCCGCGCGGCGCCGCCGGCGGCTGGCCCCGTGAGCG